>JASHPM010000518.1 GCA_030038115.1 Acidobacteriaceae bacterium
CGCACAGAATCCCGCGGCGACTTTGCCGTTCTGCTCGTCAACGGTCAAAGAGTGCCCATGAGCCGCGGCTATCGCGCGCGCATCCTGCAATCCTTCCAGACCGCGGGTGCTCACGTCGCGTAACCGCCTGCGACTCGCAGGCAACTGACGAAGATCCATCAGGACAGGCCGAGGGATGACAACTCCGCGGGCGCCAAAAACTCGTCCTGACAGCAAAAATCCTCAACTCCTACGAAGATTTTCGTTGACAACTACGAATGTCTTCGTATATTGTTCCTGACATGAAACGAAATCGGCGTTCGCTGCTCCGGCCCACTGAAGGAGAACTGGAGCTTCTGCGCATCCTCTGGGAGCGCGGTCCGTCCACGGTCCGCGATCTGCATCAGGAAGTCAGCAGCAAGCGCGCTCTCGGCTACACCTCGGTCCTCAAGCTGCTTCAGATCATGACTGAGAAGGGCCTCGTCGAGCGTGAGGAGGCTGCGAAAGCCCACGTCTATCGCGCCGCCGCCGGCCAGCACGAAACGCAGGATCAGCTGCTGCGCGATATGAGTGAGCGCCTGTTTTCAGGCTCTGCCGCGCAGCTGGCCATGCACGCTCTGGCCATGGAGCACGTCAACGACCAGGAACTGGAAGAACTTCGTAACCTCATCGAGCAAAAGAGGCAACGCCAATGACACATCACTGGGAAGCCCTCGGCTGGACGCTGGTCCATTTTCTCTGGCAGGGCGCAGCCATCGCGCTCGTTTACAGAATCGCCGATCGCGCTCTGGCGCATCGCAGCGCGAACGCCCGCTACGTGCTGGCTCTGGGTGCGCTGCTCGGCATGTTCGCCGTCTCGGTCGCGACCCTCGCCTATGAAGAAGCGAGCTACGATCCCTCGGCTCCCCGCGCCGCTGGCGCATTGCACTCCGTTGTTCTGGCAGCCCAGCCTCTCGCGGCGCCTCTCTCGCAGGCCGCCTCATCCCCGCAGTCCAGCCCGGTAAACCACATTCCGCTGAAACGCTTCCTGCCATTTCTCGATGCGCTGTGGCTGGCTGGTGTTTTGGTTCTCTCAATGCGTGCCTTCGGCGGCTGGTGGCTCATTCGCCGCCTGGGCCGCCGCACTCTGACGCGCGCGCCGCATACGCTGCTGTTGCGTCTCGATGTTCTGCGCCGCCAGATGGGCATCCGCCGACTCGTCGACCTGCGGCTCTCGGAAAAAATCGCCAGCCCTTTCACTGCCGGCGTTCTGCGTCCCTGGATTCTGCTGCCCGTCATGGCGCTCACCGGCCTCAGCGCGGAACAGCTTGAAGTCGTGCTCTACCATGAACTCGCCCACATTCGCCGCGCCGACTATCTCTGGAACCTTCTCCAGACCATGGTTGAAACCCTCTTCTTCTTCCATCCTGCCGTCTGGTGGATCAGCCGCCGCGTTCGCGAAGAACGGGAACTCTGCTGCGACGACGTCGCGGTGAAGAGATGCGCCGATCCGGCCGTCTACGCATCCGCCCTGCTGCGTATCGAAGAAGAGCGCCGGAGCCGGCTCCGGATGGCCATGGCGCTGGACGGCCATCAGTCGCGCGCTGGCCTGCGCGCACGCATCCTGCGCATTTTGGGAAACACTGAGTCGCGTTCTCGTGGTCTTCGACCGGTGTCTCTTGCGGGCATCGCTGCGGCACTTATCGTCTTTCTGTGTCCGCTGCCAAAAGTCTTTGCCAGCTTCCGTGCCATCCCCCACGCCGCCGCTTCCATCGCTCCCATCGCCACGAATGTCGCGCATGAAGTTGTGCATAAAGCGATTCACCCTGTGCTGCAGGCCGCCGCGCCTGCGCCGAAACCCAGCGTCGCCGTGCCTCCGCGCAACGCCGACGACGACCAGCAGAACCCATCCAGCGAGCCTGCGCCGAGCGGCGAAGCGCAAACCGCGGGCCACTCCGACTACATCGACGCCATGCGCGCCGCCGGCTATGACGTCGACCTCGACAAATACATCGCGATGAAGGTCCAGGGCATCACGCCCGCCTACGCCGCGGAGATGGCCAAACAATTTGGCGCCAAACTTTCCGCGGACAAGCTCATCGCCCTCAAGGTTCAGGATGTCACCTCCGATTACATCGCCAAAATGCGCGCCGCCGGCTACGACGGCGACGCTGGCAAATTCATCGCTATGCGCGTGCAGGACATCACGCCGGACTATGCTGCCGAAATGTCCAAAGCCACCGGCGCCACTCTTTCGGCGGACAAACTTATCGCCATGCGCGTCCAGGACCTCACCCCGGACTACATCGCTAAAATGCATGCCGCAGGCTACGATGCCGATCCGGACAAACTCATTGCCATGCGCGTGCAGGACATCACGCCCGAATATGCCGACGCCATGGCCAGGGTCGGCTTCGGTAAACCGACGGCTCAGCAGCTGATCGCGCTGAAGGTGCAGGATGTGACCCCCGAGTACGCCGCGAAGCTGCACGCCGACGGCATCGAGGCTTCGAGCTTCAACGACCTCATCACCTACCGTATCTTCAATGTCTCCGCTGATTTCGTCG
>JASHPM010000519.1 GCA_030038115.1 Acidobacteriaceae bacterium
TAGCGAAACTGCTCGATGAGGTAAATGGTGTCGCCCTGGATGGGAAGGATGATGGCGCAGTCGTCTTTTTCGACGACGCCGTAAATGCCACGGCTCCCGTTGCTGCGCTCGATCTGGTCCTCGCGCAGCCGCAGCCAGGGGTTGCGGTATATTTCACGAGAGCTGAGGGTGCGGATGGTCATGGAGACAACATACAGCCTGCAGCCTGCAGGCGGCAGCGTGCACCCCGCAGCATGCGACGTGCGGGCGGTACGAAGGAGTAGTGGGCGAACCCAACGTGACCTTGTGCCGTCAGGGAAGAGCGATTGCAATGGAATCAGGATGGCAACGAAGCGATTTCGCGACCTGCAGGTGTGGCAGCGTTCGATGGGGCTTGCACGCGAAGCGTACAAGATGACATCCACCTTTCCGCGCGAGGAGAGGTTCGGGCTCGCGAGTCAGATTCGACGGTGCGCAGTCTCCGTGCCGAGCAACATCGCGGAAGGACGGGGCAGGTTGACGGACAAAGGCTTTATGGTTTTTCTCGGACAGGCCAGGGGGTCACTCTACGAACTGGAGACGCAGGTGGAGCTGGCCACGGAGTTTGGTTTTGTGAATTCGGCGCAAGCTCAGCCAATTCTGAAGGAAGCGGCTGAGGTTGGCCGCATGTTGGAAGGGTTGCTGGGTACGCTGAGAAGGTAGCCAGCAGTCCGCAGCCTGCAGCCAGCAGCCTGCAGGCTGTTGTTTTCCGGGGCGTTTGCCTTGATTGCCCTCTGGTCCTTACCATAGGGAGGAACCACAACATCGCCCTGCTCCCGCGTGCCGAATCGCGGAACCTCAGGAACCCATCACCCACTCCTGCCGCTTCCCCAGGTGTAAGACAATCCAGCGGGAATGCGGCTCCGGAAGGCACACCTTGACAACAACTGAAACCACTGAACCGAATCCTTCCGCGACAGCGGCGACTGAACCCACGGAACACAGCCATGAAGGGCACGAGCACGAAGCGCAGGAGCATGCTCATGCGCAGCCCACTCTGAACCCGGAGTGCACGCGCGAACTGGAAGTCGAGGTGCCCGCCGACGAAGTCACGAAGAGCTTCCGCACGGTGCTGAGGCGCTATCAGAAGCTGGCGCGCATCCCAGGCTTTCGTCCCGGCAAGGTGCCGGAAAGCGTGCTGCGTTCGCGCTTCTCGGCAGCGATCCGCGAAGAAGTGATGGAGGCAGTGGTGCCGCCGCATTTTCAATCGGCGATTCGGCAAAAAGGTCTCCGCCCGGTGTCCCGCCCGCAGGTGACCGATCTGCACCTTGAGGAGGGCCAGCCGCTGCACTTCAAGGCCGCTTTTGAAGTAGCGCCTGAGTTTTCGGTCGAGGGCTACAAGGATGTGAAGGTAGAGAAGCCGGATACGGAGCTGACCGAAGCCGAGTTCGATGCCGAACTGGATCGGATTCGCGATGCTCATTCCAAAATGGAGCCGGTCACGGAAGCCCGCGGTCTCATCGACGGCGACTGGGCGCAGATCAGCTTTACTGGCGAGCTGGAGGGAGAAACCACCGAAGCCGGGGAAGGCGCGGAAGGATCGGCGCAAAAGCCGCAGCCCATCGAAGGAAAGGATGTGACTGTCGAAATCGGGGGCAAAGACACGGTGCAGGCCTTCACCGATGCCCTGCGCGGAGCTAAACCCGGGCAGGAGATGAAGTTCGAAGTAACCTATCCGGGGGATTTCGGACAGAAGCGTCTTGCGGGTAAAACGGTGGCGTACAACGTCGAAGTCCGGGGCATACAGAAAAGGGTGCGGCCGGAGCTGAACGACCAATTCGCGAAAGAACTGGGCAGCTACGAGAATCTCGAAGACCTGAAGAAAAAGCTGAGAGAACACCTGGCAGCGGATAAGAAACACAGGGTGCTGGCGGATACGCGCAATCGACTGCTGGATGCGCTGGTCATGAAGTTTCAGTTTCCAATCCCGGAGTCGATGGTGCAGAGCCAGATCGACACAAGGCTGGAGCGGGGCCTGCGCGCGCTGGCGGCGCAGGGAATGCGAACGGAGGATATGCGCAAGCTGGATTTCGACCGGTTGCGCGAGGCCCAGAGAGAGTCGGCGCTGAGCGAAGTTAAAGGCACGTTGGTACTGGATCGGGTTGCCGATGTGGAAAACATTCAGGTCAGTGACGAGGAATTGGAACGCGAGCTTCAGGTAATCTCATTGCAAACACGGGAACCGCTGGAAAGTCTTCGGGATCGGTTGACCCGTGAAGGGAGTCTGGCTGGAATTCGCGAACAATTACGACGGGAAAAAACGGGCAGCCTGCTGGTGGAACGGCTTCCCTGAATCGCGCAATGGGGCGCGAGGTGATACCTGTCACTGACGATGAGGCGGGAAAGCCTCAGAACTGAGAGCAGAGAGAACTATGGCGTTAGTACCCATGGTCATCGAGCAGACGAGCCGCGGCGAGCGGGCTTACGACATTTATTCGCGTCTGCTTCGCGACTACATTATCTTTCTCGGTACGCCGATCGACGATCAGATTGCGAACCTCGTTATTGCCCAATTACTCTTTCTTTCCGGGGAAGATCCGGAAAAAGACATTCAGCTGTACATCAACTCGCCCGGGGGCTCGATCACGGCCGGGCTGGCGATTTACGACACGATGCAGTACATCCGCAACCCCGTGCAGACCCTTTGCATTGGCCAGGCGGCGAGCATGGGAGCCTTTCTTCTGATGGCGGGCACGAAAGGGAAGCGTTTCGCACTCCCCAATTCCCGCATCCTGATCCACCAGCCGTCCATGGGCGGTTTGGCGGGCCAGGCAACCGACATCGATATTCACGCACGCGAAATCATTCGCATTCGCGAAATCACCAACAAGCTCATGGCGAAACATACCGGCCAGAGCCTTGAGAAAATCGAAAGAGACGTGGAACGGGATTTCATTATGAACGCGCCGCAGGCGAAGGAATACGGCATCGTCGACGAAATTATCGATCGCCCGCGGACCAACACCAGTCAATAGCTCTTGGCGTATCGCTGAGGTAGATGAAGGAGTAGCTCGGAGATGAAAACGCGCACGGGATCGGACGAAGCTCTACGTTGTTCGTTCTGCCACAAATCGCAGGACGCCGTCGCCAAATTGATTTCATCGCCGAGCGACTACCCGCGCGCCTACATCTGCGATGAATGCGTGGCTGTCTGCAATTCGATTCTGGAAGACGATCGCACCGAAACTTCGACAGGTGCGGCTCCAACCCACCTGCCGAAGCCTCTTGAAGTGAAGGCATTCCTCGACGAGTATGTGATCGGCCAGGATCAGACCAAGAAAAAGCTGGCGGTCGCCGTTTACAACCACTACAAGCGCGTGCAGATGAACCGGACGCGCGGCGCGGATGTCGAGCTTTCCAAGTCGAACATCCTGCTGGTGGGGCCGACGGGCAGCGGCAAGACGCTGCTGGCGCATACGCTGGCCAAAATGCTGGATGTTCCGTTTGCCATCGTCGACGCTACCACGCTGACCGAAGCCGGCTACGTCGGTGAGGACGTCGAGAACATCATTCTGAAGCTGCTGCAGGCGGCCGACGGGGATGTGGCGCGCGCCCAGACCGGCATCATCTATATCGACGAAATCGACAAGATTGGCCGCAAGGATGAAAATCCCTCCATCACCCGCGACGTGTCGGGGGAAGGCGTGCAGCAGGCGCTGCTCAAGATCCTCGAAGGCACGGTGGCGAATGTGCCTCCGCAGGGTGGACGCAAGCATCCGCACCAGGAATTCACACCTGTGGATACCACCAACATTCTCTTTATCTGCGGCGGCGCCTTTGTCGGCCTGGAGCGTGTGGTTGGCCGCCGCGTCGGGAAAAAGGCTCTGGGCTTCAAGGCGCTGGCGGACAAAGAGCAGCTGGAACCTAACGGAGCCGTCCATCCCCTGCGCGACAGCGAGTTGCTGCGTCAGGCGGAACCCCAGGATCTGATCCGGTTCGGGCTGATTCCGGAGTTTGTCGGCAGGCTTCCGGTGATCGGCATTCTGGACGAGCTGGACGAAGCGGCGCTGGTGGAGATCCTCACCAAACCACGCAACGCCATCATGAAGCAGTACCAGAAGCTGTTCGACTACGAGGGCGTGAAGCTGAGCTTTACCGAGGATGCAACCCGCGCCGTGGCCCAGGAAGCGCTGATGCGCAAGGTGGGAGCGCGCGGACTGCGCATGATTCTGGAAGAGCTGATGCTCGACCTGATGTATCACCTGCCCAGCAACAAGAAGGTCAAGGAGATGGAGATCGAAGCCGAGATGGTGAGAAACCGGAACCTCTCCATGTCGCTGCTGGATAAGGCCGGTTGATCGTAATTCGGACACGGCAGCTCCTCCAGCCGCCAGACCGGATTCCGGGCCGAGAGAATCGTGACGAATCGTTAAACGCGTGTGCCTCAAGTACTACGGGCGTTTCATTTCTGCATTTGCTCGTGCACATTCGATTTCCCAACCACCACAAAAACGCAGCCGTCTGAGCAGGTATTGCCCGGATGGTTTACTCTTTTTAAAAGCATGACCCGTTCGAATCACCGGAAGATCGCAGCCTCGAAAGGAATCCCGTGAGCCAGTCGTCGAAGGAAAGCCGGGAACGAAACGAGCTTCGAAAATTCCCCATGATGCCCATCCGGGACATGGTGATTTTCCCGCACATGATGACGCCATTCGTGGTGGGACGGGAGTCGAGTGTGCGGGCGCTGGAAGAGGCGCTGAACGGCGAGCGGAAAATCTTCCTGGCGACCCAGCACGACGCGCGTGTGGATGAGCCGCGGCCGGACGAGATCTACCAGGTGGGCACGGTGGGGAACATCGTGCAGAGCGTGCGCATGCCCGACGGCAATATCAAGGTGCTGGTGGAAGGCGTTGAGCGCGCACGAGCGGTTGAGATCAGCGATTCGGATGGGTTCTTTGTCGCCACTGTAAAGGTGGCGAAGCCTCTGCCGGAAATCACGCCGCAGATCGAACAGCTGGTGCAGCGGGTGACGTCGCTGTTTGAGCAGTACGTCAAGCTGCAGCAGTCTCTCAATGTGGAGACCGTAGCGTCGTCGATCCGCACCGATGAGCCTTCGAAGCTGGCCGACACCATTGCCGCGAACCTGCAGCTGGAAGTGCCGGATAAGCAGGAGCTGCTGGATATTTTCGATCTGCCGGAGCGGCTGCTGAAGATCGCCGATGTGCTCGACATCGAGATCGAGAAGCTGAACATGGACCGCAGCATCCAGTCGCGGGTGAAGCGGCAGATGGAGCGGGCGCAGAAAGAGTATTACCTCAACGAGAAGATCAAAGCGATCCAGAAGGAGCTGGGACGCGGCGAAAAGAGCGAGTTCGACGAGCTGAAGAAGAAGATCGAAACGTCGGGCATGCCGAAGGACGTCTTCGAGAAGGCTACGCAGGAGCTGAAAAAGCTGGAAGCGATGCCGCCGATGTCGGCCGAGTCGACGGTTTCCCGGAATTACCTCGACTGGCTGCTGGCTGTGCCGTGGAAGAAGCGATCCAAAGAGACGCGGAGCATCGATCACGCCGAAAAGGTGCTCAACGCGGACCACTACGGCCTCGAGAAGATCAAAGAGAGGATTCTGGAGTTTCTGGCCGTGCGCCAGCTGGTGAAGAACCCCAAGGGTTCCATCCTGTGCTTTGTCGGGCCGCCGGGGGTGGGCAAAACCTCGCTGGGCATGTCCATCGCCAAGGCGACGGGACGGAAGTTTGTGCGTCTGTCGCTGGGCGGCATTCGGGATGAAGCGGAGATTCGCGGCCATCGGCGCACGTATATCGGTGCGTTGCCTGGGCAGATCATCCAGTCGATGAAAAAGGCGGGAACGCGGAATCCGGTTTTCATGCTGGATGAAGTGGACAAGATGGCCTCGGATTTCCGGGGCGATCCGGCGTCGGCTCTGCTGGAAGTGCTGGATCCGGAGCAGAACCACAGTTTCCAGGATCATTATCTCGATGTCGAATACGACCTTTCCCAGGTGCTGTTTGTGGCCACGGCCAATGTCCTGCACACCATTCCCCCCGCGTTGCAGGATCGCATGGAGATCCTGCGGCTGCACGGATATACAGAGGCGGAGAAGCTGGAAATCGCCAAGCAGTATCTGGTGAAGAAACAGCGCGACAATACGGGACTGACGGAAAAAAATATCAATTACACCGACGCGGCGCTGACGGAGATGATTCGCAGCTACACGCGGGAAGCCGGCGTGAGGAATCTGGAGCGAGAGATTGGCAACGTCTGCCGCAAGGTGGCTCGGCGGGTTGTCAAAAACGGGGCCAAACACAAAGAGACGCTGACGCCGGAGAATCTGGCGGAATTTCTGGGAGTGCCGAAGTTCCGCGATTCGATGGTTCAGGAAAAGAGCGAAGTTGGGCTGGTGAACGGGCTGGCATGGACCGAAGTGGGCGGCAGCATTCTGCAGACGGAAGTGCAGGTGCTGGATGGCAAAGGCAAGCTCACCACTACCGGGCAGCTCGGCGACGTCATGACCGAGTCGGCGCAGGCGGCGCTTTCCTATGTGCGCAGCCGGGCGCAGCATCTGGGGCTGCCGAGGGATTTTTATCGCAACGTCGATATTCACATCCATGTTCCCGAAGGGGCGATTCCCAAGGACGGTCCCTCTGCCGGCATTACCCTGGCAACGGCGCTGGCCAGTGCGCTGGCGCGGATTCCGGTGCGGCGCGATCTGGCCATGACCGGCGAAGTAACGCTGCGCGGCAAGGTGCTGGCCATCGGCGGCCTGAAAGAAAAGCTGCTGGCGGCGCATCGAGCGGGGATTTTCGAGGCGATTCTGCCGGAAGACAATCGCAAGGATTTGCCGGACATTCCGGAGAACCTGAGAAGCGCGATGAAACTGAACTTCGTGGACTCCATGGACGAAGTTCTGAAGATCGCACTCGAAGGACCGCTCCCGGAACTGAAGGAAGAGACGCCGGACATGCTGGAGCCAGGGGTGCTGAATGTGCCGCCGGCTCCGGAGCAGAGACCGCACCAGTAAGCAGGGAGCAGGTTACAGGGTGCAGGTTACGGGAAAGCCGGCAGCCAGCAGCTAGCGGCCAGCAGTCAGCCGTTATCTGTTCGCTAAACAGGAGCGGGCGATTTCCTCAGGGCTCGGAACAGACCGTGAATCATCCGGCCAATCTCAGACGCCTCTGTCAGAAGCTGCCTCGCCTACTTGGCACCCATCATTCGAAAATTCCGGGCAGGCTCGATTTCCGTTCCCAGTTCTACAACGATCCTTGCGCCTGGGTGAGAAACGGGGCGAAGCTCTTGTCAGAATCCCTTCCCTGGCCCTTAGCAATATTGCTGGCGATCGAAACGACGGGAGCCGGGTGGTGCAAGAGCACGGAAGTGAGGAGCTGACGGCTGACTGCTGGTCGCTGGCGCCTATATTTTTGCGAGCGCCTGATCCAGATCGCCCAGAATATCCGCGACGTCTTCGATTCCGACGGAGATGCGGACCAATCCTTCAGTAATGCCGATCCGCTTGCGCTCCTCCGCCGGCACCGCGGCATGCGTGGTGGTGGCGGAGTGGGAGATAAGGGACTCGACGCCGCCCAACGATTCGCCGTTGGTGATAACGCGGACTCCTTGCAGGAGCTTGTCGGCGTTGGCGCGGGTGCCGACTTCGAAGGCGATCATGGAGCCGAAACCCGACATCTGACGCTTTGCCAGCTCGTGCTGCGGGTGGGTTTCGAGGCCGGGATACAGAACGTACTGGACCTTCGGGTGTTTGGCGAGGTACGCGGCGACCTGGCGGCCGTTTTCATCGTGCTGGCGCATGCGGACAGCGAGGGTTTTGACCCCTCGCAGGATGAGCCAGCTCTCAAACGGCGAAAGAATACCCCCCGTGCACTTCTGCACGAAGCGGAAGGTTTCGGCATGCTCGGGTTTGCTGGCGACCAGAATTCCGCCCAGGCCGTCGGAGTGGCCATTGAGGAACTTGGTGGTGGAGTGCATGACGATGTCGGCGCCGAGTTCGATGGGGTGCTGGAAGTACGGCGACATGAAGGTGTTGTCGACGCTCATCGGGACTCCGTGCTCGTGGCAGATATTGGCGACAGCGCGGATATCGGTGAGGGTCATCAGCGGATTGGTCGGAGTTTCGATGTGAACCAACTTCGTGGCGGGGCGAATGGCGCGGCACACGTTCTCGGGATTCGAGGTATCGACGAAGCTGAACTCGATGCCGTGGCGCGGGATGACCTGGGTAAAGAGGCGCGTGGTGCCTCCGTAAACGTTGTCGCCGCAGATGACGTGGTCGCCGGTGTTGAGCATGGTGACGAGGGCGGCGATGGCGGCCATGCCGCTCGCGAAGGCATGCCCGGTGGTTCCTCCTTCGAGCGAGGCGAGGCTGGTTTCGACGGCGTCGCGCGTCGGATTCGAGACCCGGGAGTATTCCCAGCCGCGGTGCTTCTCGATGCCCTGCAGCTCGTAGGTGGAAGTGAGGTAGATGGGGACGTTGACGGCGCCGGTGCGAGGGTCGGGCGCCTGGCCGTCGTGGATGGCGCGTGTGGCGAAGCCGTGCTGGGGTGTATTCATCTCAGGAACTATCTTAGCTGCTGTGTTTGTCGCGGAAACCGATGCTGAGCATGATGCTCATGACGGCGACGCCGGCGAAGAAGACGACGAGGGCGGGGAGACCATCCGGGGAAACCCTTCCGACGCGCAAAAGGATATAGCCGATGACCAGATTCAGCAGAGCCCAGAGGACATTGACGGTGGGCGAGGAGAGTCCTTTGCCGGGTGGTTTGGAGAACGGGGTAGGGAAGGGATCGCCGCAGACGCCGTAAACGAAATGCGGGACGAAGTTGGCAAGAAACATTCCGGCAAAGAAGCAGGCGATGTAGTTGTACCAGGGCATGGGTACAGGGTACAGGGAACAGGGCACAGGTTGCAGGGGACAGGGTACTGCGGGAGTTGGGAGCCAGTAGCTTTCAGTTCTGGTTCTGGGAGAGTTTTTGGCCCATTTGCTGGAGCTTGTCGAAATTGGCTTCGACGAAAGCGGCGTTTTCAGGAGTTACGGAGTTGGGCGGGTAGTCTTTGATCATGCCGGACCTTTTCATGCCGACGAAGGTGACGTCGTTGATGAAGGCGATGCTGACGACGATGAACTCGCGGGTGGTGAGCGACTGGGCGTGAATGGCGGCCGCGACCTGGGG
>JASHPM010000520.1 GCA_030038115.1 Acidobacteriaceae bacterium
CCAGCTTCCACGGTTCCCGATACGGCCGCGTCAGCAGCGCGCTCGCTCCCGCGTCGTTCTGGATCGTCTCTTTCTTTACATCCCACTCGATCCTGCGCCCCACCAGCATCGAGATCAGGCCCAGATGCCCCGGGATCGTCGAGTGATGCGCCGTCTCCGCTGGTGTGATCGTCGGCTTGCGCGACCGCACGCTGTCCAGAAAATTCCGCCGATGCTCCTCGGAAACGATCAGCTGCACCCTGCGCTCGCTCTCCGGCAGCGACTCTTCCTTTACCCACTCCGGATTCGACGCGTCAAACCCGCTGCGATCCACCCACACCCAGCCGTCTTTGCCGATCCACTTCGTGCCCATCGCAATCGCCGGCGATCCGCCCGCGATCGTCATCGTCACGTCCACCGGATAGCCCGTCACTTCCTTCCGGTAATTGCACTCGATCGTGTACTTCGTCGCCGTATTCCACACCGCATTCGCCGCCGGAAACTCCCCATGCCCCTCCACCACCGACGGTCCCGTGCGATCGAATCCCAAACCCCAGTGCGCGATGTCGCCGTGGTGTCCGATCCAGTCCAGCAGCTGCCCGCCGCCCGTGTTGTAGTTCCAGCGCCAGTTCTGGTACACGCGCACCGCGATATACGGCTCCATCTTCGACGGCCCAATCCACATGTCGTAGTCGAAGTCCGCCGGCGGATCCGACACCGCCAGATCCCACGCCGGCGTTCCCGGCACAATCTGCGCGGGGCTCTCCGGCTTGTCCGGCAGCGAGGCCAGTTTCTCCATCAGCGCCGGCACGGTGCCGGGAAAATCATGATGCCCGCCCGGCAATCCCACCTCCACGTGCGTCACGTCGCCGATCAGCCCGTTGCGCACGATCTCCGCAGCCTTGTGAAACGACGGAAGCGACCGCTGCCACGAGCCGGTCTGCCAGATGACGCCGTTTTTCTCCACCGCCCGCACAATGGCCTGCTGCTCGAAAATCGTCCGCGCCAGCGGCTTCTCTCCATAAATGTCCTTTTTGTGCGCCGCGGCTTCGGTCGCGATCAGCGCGTGCCACTGATCCGGCACCGCGATCATCACCGCGTCGATATCCGTCCGCGCCAGCAACTCCCGATAATCGTGGTACCCCTTGCAATCCTGGTTGCCGTAGTGGCCGTTGATCGTGTCCAGCGCCGCCTGCAGATGGCTCTGGTCCAGGTCGCACGCCGCCACCACCTGGCAATCGTCCATCGTCAGAAACGCCTTGGTGTTCGCCGGGCCCATCATCCCCCAGCCCATCACGCCAATTGTGATCCGATCCGACGCCGGAACGTAGCCCCCGCGCGCCCAGCCGCTGCGCGCCAGCACCGCCGTCGCTCCCGCTGTCTCAAGAAAACGTCTGCGTGAAAACAACGAACCTGAAGCGTTGAGAAAATGCGCCATCGTGAACCCCCTAAACTCCAAACTCTAAACTCTAATCTCTAATCTCTGTCCCGTCAGTGGCTCGTCCACGTCTTGTCCGCCGCATTGCACAGCGTCTCCAGCGGGCAATCGATGCACCGCGGTTTCCGCGCCACGCAAATCTGCCGCCCGTGATGGATCATCTCGTGCGAAAACGCGATCCAGTGGTCTTTTGGGATGATGCGCATCAGGTCCTCTTCCACTTTTTTCGGATCATCGGCCCGCGTCAGCCCCAGCCGATGCGACAGCCGCAGCACATGCGTATCCACCACCACGCCTTCCGCCTTGCCAAACGCCACGCCCAGCACCACATTCGCCGTTTTCCGCGCCACGCCCGGCAGCGTCAGCAACTCCTCCATCGTTTCGGGAACCTTCCCGCCAAATTCGCTGACAATCTTCTTCGCCGCTCCCGAAATCGACTTCGCCTTGTTGTGATAAAAACCCGTCGACCGAATCTCCTCCTCGATCGCCGGCAGCGACGCCTGTGCAAACGCCGCCGGGGAAGGGAATTTGCGGAACAGCTCCGGCGTCACCATGTTCACGCGCGCGTCCGTGCACTGCGCCGACAAAATCGTCGCCACCAGCAGCTCCCACGCATTCCCACGGTGCAGGGCGCAATCCGCATTGGGATACGCCGCCGCCAGCCGTCGCAGCAACTCCGCAATCCGCTCCAGCGCAATCTCCAGCCCGGCGTCCTTTTTTGCGCTCGCACCTTTGCCCTTCGCGGCGGATTTTTTCCGGGGTTTCCCGGCGCTTGCCGCCGACTTCCCAGCTCGTTGCGCAGATTTCTTCGCAGCTTTTTTCGCCATGACGGGAATTTGTAGATGTTGACGGAATCAGCGATGCCGAATCCCGTCGAAGATGCGCGTTCCGCTAAACCAGGGCATGCGTGCCGTGCGTCACCGCGGCTCCCGCGCGCAGAGCGGCCGAGATGAACACGACCTCGGAGATCTCCGCTTCGCTCGCGCCCGCCTCGCGCGCCTTCTTCGCATGAATCTCGATGCAGTAGGGACACTGCGTGGTGAAGGCAACCGCCAGCGCCATCAGCTCCTTGTTTTTCGCTGAAATGGCGCCTCCCGCCATGGCGGCTTTGTCGAACGCCCAAAAGGCCTTCGTCGCCTCCGGTGCATTCGCTTCCAGGGCCTTGAGCTTCGCCAGGTTTTTCATGTCGTACATACGTTCTCTCCTCGGATCGGCGATGGTGGGATGGCGCCGCCGTCTGCCTTCAGGCTCCGCAGAGCGCTGAATGCGCAGACCAGTATGCCACAAGCGTTCTGCAGGGATGAACCGCAAATGCAGGCGGGTTCATGAGCGGCTCCGGCCCGGCGAAGCCGCGCACCTGTCAGGTGGGCCAGCGCGTCTGCTGCACGATCTCCAGGTATTTCCGCGCCGTCGCCGTCACCGTCTCCGGCTTGCCCTCTTCAATCGCCCTGGGATTGACCAGGTCCGTTCCCACCCCCAGCGCGCACGCGCCCGCCTTCAGAAAATCCCCGGCTGTCGCGAGCGTCACGCCGCCCGTGGGAATCAGCCGCAGCTCCGGAAACGGCGCCAGCAGCGCCTTCAGATAACTCGCCCCGCCCATCGCCGAGCAGGGGAAGATCTTCACGTAATCCGCGCCTGCGCGCCATGCGGTGATCACCTCGGTCGGCGTCAGCGCTCCAGGAATCGAAACTTTCCCCAGCTCCTTCGTCTTCGCCATCACTTTCGGATGAAAACTGGGGCTGACCACAAATTCTGCGCCCGCATCAATCGTCGCCCCAACCTGCTCCGCATCGGTCACCGTGCCCGACCCCAGCAGCAGCGTCTCGCCGTATTCTTTTCCTAAATCCCGCAGGAGTTCGACCGCCCCCGGCACCGTCATCGTCACTTCCATCACCGTGATCCCGCCCGCCACCAGCGCCTCCACCAGCGCGTGCCCCTCCCGCGCCGACCGCGCACGCAGCACCGGCATAATCCCGATCTTCTCAATCGCCGCTTTTGTCTCTTCGGGCTGCATCCCCACTCCACACCCACAACGTCCGCATTACTGGCTACTGGCTACTGGCTACTGGCTACTGGCTACTGGCTACTGGCTCCCAGCTCCTGGCTCCCAGCTCCTGGCTCCCAGCTCCTGGCTACCGGCTACTGGCTGCTGGCTGCTGGCTGCTGGCTCCCAGCTACCAGCTATCGCGCAATCCGCGCCGATCCGCCACCCATCACCCGCTCCACTTCGGCCAGCGTCGCCATGCTCGTGTCCCCAGGCGTCGTCATGGCCAGCGCACCGTGCGCCACGCCGCAGCGCACCGCCCACTCCACCGGCTTTCCGGAGAGCATCCCGTAAATCAGTCCCGACGCGAACGAGTCGCCTCCGCCCACCCGATCCAGAATCTCAACCTCCTGCTGCGGCACGTGCGCAATCTTCCCCTCGTAGAGCGCCATCGCCCCCCACGCATTGCGCGTCGCCGTGTGCGCCGTCCGCAGTGTCGTCGCGATCAGCTTCAGGTTTGGATACGCAGCCGCCGCCTCGCGCAACATCTTTTCGTAGCTCGCCACCGGCAGTTCGGCAAAATGCTCCGTCACGCCCTCGACCGAAATCCCCAGCATCGCCGAGAAATCCTCTTCGTTCCCCAGCAGCAGGTCCACCTTGCGCACCAGCTCGCGATTCACCTCCTGCGCCTTCGCCTTGCCCCCAATACTCTTCCACAGCGAATCGCGAAAGTTCAGGTCGTACGAGATCGGCGTCCCATATTTCCGCGCCGCGTCCATCGCCTCTGCCGCAACCGCCGGCGTCGACGCCGACAGCGCCGCAAAAATTCCGCCCGTGTGAAACCACCGCGCGCCATTCTGCTGTCCGAATATGTTCTCCCAGTCCCATTCTCCCGGCGAAACCTGCGCAATCGCCGTGTGCCCCCGATCCGAGCATCCCGCCGCCGCGCGCACCCCAAACCCGCGTTCCGTAAAGTTCAGCCCATTGCGAACTGTGCGCCCCACCCCGTCATACGGAACCCAGCGGAGCAGGGAAGTGTCGACCCCGCCCTGCAGAATCAAATCCTCCACCAGCCGCCCCACTGCATTGTCCGCGAGCGCCGTCGCCGCCGCCGTCCGCAGCCCAAAACACCGCCGCAGCCCCCGCGCCACGTTGTATTCGCCGCCGCCCTCGCACACCGCAAACTGCCGCGCCGTGTGGATGCGCCCCTCCCCGGGATCGAGCCGCAGCATCACCTCGCCGAGGCTCACCTCATCCCACCGAGCTTCGCCCTTCCTGAGCACCAGCGGATCCATGCCTTTCATTCTCGCGCCCCGCCGGCGGCGCTTGTCCCGTGTTCCGGGATGGAATCCCTACAAGCTACCAGCTTCCGGCTTCCGGCTCAGTGTCACCCGTAACCTGCAACCTGTAACCTGTTAGCCATGAAAGTTGGAGTCTTCACCCCGCTCCTTTCGCAACTGCCTCTTCCCGCCGTCCTCGAGAAACTCAAGGCTCTCCACATCGATACCGTCGAATTTGGCACGGGTAATTATCCCGGAGACGCCCACTGCAAGCTCTCCATGCTCGACGACGCCAAAGCCCTCGCGGAATTCCGCAAGATCGTCGCCGATCATGGCGTCTCCATCAGCGCGCTCAGCTGCCACGGCAACGCGCTCCATCCCGACCCCGCCCGCGCTGCGCAGCATCGCGATGTCAGCCGCAAAACCGTCCTCCTTGCCGAAAAGCTCGGCGTCCCCGTCGTCGTCGACTTCTCCGGCTGCCCCGGCGACTCGCCCAAAGCCGCCGCGCCCAACTGGGTCACCTGTCCCTGGCCGCCCGACTACCTCGACGTCCTCGCCTGGCAATGGGAAAAGGTCGTCACGCCCTACTGGATCGAACACGGCCAATTCGCCGCCGATCACGGCGTCCGCATCGCCATCGAAATGCATCCCGGCTTCGTCGCTTATAGCCCCGAAACCATGCTCCGTCTCCGCACCATCGCCGGCCCCTCCGTCGGCGCCAACCTCGATCCCAGCCATCTCTTCTGGCAGAACATCGACCCCATCGCCGCCGTCCGCGTTCTCGGCGATGCCATCTTCTACGTCCACGCCAAGGATACGCAGCTTTACCCCGCCAACCTCCCGCGCACCGGTGTGCTCGATACCAAACCCTACACCGACGAGCGCCACCGCGGCTGGATCTTCCGCACCTGCGGCTTCGGTCACGGCGCGGAGTGGTGGAAGGAATTCGTCTCCACACTGCGCATGTTCGGCTACGACAACGTGCTCTCCATCGAGCACGAAGACTCGCTGCTTTCGGCCGAAGAAGGCCTCACCAAAGCCGCCGCCTTCCTCAACGACCTCGTCATCCGCGAGCAGCCCGGCGCCGCCTGGTGGATATGAGCGCTGCGAAGAGCGGCCGCTGTTTTGAAGGGGCTCGGTTTCAGCCGTGCCGGAAGGGTGACAAATATTCCGGGGCTTTAGCCCCTGAGGGATTATGACCAAACGCATCCGCACCGCCGTCTTTGGCACAGGATTCATGGGCCGCGTCCACCTCGAAGCCCTGCGCCGGGTCGAGAACGTCGACGTTGCCGCTATCGCCGGCCGCAACGCCGCCGCCGCGGACAAACTCGGCTCCGCCTTCAGTGTCCCGCACCTCGACGTCGATGCCGTCCTCCGCGACCCCTCCATTCACGCCGTCCACATCTGCACCCCCAACGCGCAGCACTCTCCCATGGCCAAAGCCGCGCTCCTTGTCGGCAAGCACGTACTCTGTGAAAAACCGCTGGCTACGGGCGTTCAGGAAGCCCAGGAACTCGCCGCCCTCGCCGCGCTGCGGGAATTACGTAACTGCGTCTGTCACAATCTCCGCTGCTACCCCATGGTTCAGCAGATGAGCGCCATGCGCGAAGATGGCGACCTGGGCGAAATCCTCGTCGTCCAGGGCACCTATTCCCAGGACTGGCTCCTTTACTCCACCGACTGGAACTGGCGCGTCGACTCCAAAGCCGGCGGACCCTCCCGCGCCATGGCCGACATCGGCTCCCACTGGTTCGACATGGCCGAGCACCTCACCGGCCTGCGCGTGACCGCGCTCTGCGCCGACCTCAACACCGTCCACAAATCCCGCCAGCAGCCCAAAGGCGCCGTGGAAACCTTCGCCAACAAGATGCTCACCGCCGCCGACGTCATCGAAACCCCCGTCGACACCGAGGACTTTGGCGCTGTCGTCTTTCGCATGGGCGACCGTGCCCGTGGCGCCATGACCGCGAGCCAGGTTTCCGCCGGACGCAAAAACCGCCTCAGCATCGAAATCTACGGAACCAAATCCGGTGTCGCCTGGGATCAGGAGCGCCCCGACGAGCTCTGGATCGGCCATCGCAACAGCGCGAACTGCATCATCATTAAGGATCCCTCGCTGCTCAAACCCGCCGCCCGCGCCTTCGCCGACCTTCCCGG
>JASHPM010000521.1 GCA_030038115.1 Acidobacteriaceae bacterium
ACTGCGCTCGCTCCCTCCACTCCCGGCAGCGCGTACGTCGTCGCCGACTGAAACGTCCCGTCTGCATTCCCCAGAAACACTGAAATCGAAGCCAGCCCGGTGGGCCCGTTCGCGCCCACCGCCGGCTGATTCACCGCTACCAAATCCGTATTTCCGTCCCCGTTCAGATCCGCCGCCGCCACCAGCGTGGGCGTCGCCCCGTCCGTCAGTTCCGTCACCGTAGCCGTTCCCGTTCCACTCGCATCCAGGGCAACGGCGCTGACCTCAGTGCCGTTAAACGCCCCTGCAAACACGTAGTATCCGCCCGTCGTCTCTCCCAGATACACAATCTCCTGCGCTGTCACGCCCAGCGTCTGGTTGCCGCACCCCGCCGGCCACGTCCCGCCCGTGGTGGTCAGCCCGGCTTCGTTGTGCAGCACCTGATCGTAATTCGTCGTTTCTCCCACCAGCGCTGCACTCACACTCGGCAAATTCAGCGAGTAGCTCGCGCTGTAGGCCGTCAGGGAACACGTTGCCGTGCGTATCATCCCCAGCGCGTTTCCTGCCCCGGCATCGATCGTCGTCAGATTGCCCCCGAAATTCGCCGACGGCGCCACGGAACTCGACCCCACCGGTGCCAGCAGCGCCAGAAAACGCTGCAGCGCCTCCCACGGCGACATTTTCCCCCAGTCCGGGTGCTTTTGCGCCTCCACCGCACGCTGTATCGCGATTCGCTGTTGCAGCGTGAACCTGGGATACTGCTTCGCCGCGCTCTCCACAGCGCTGTTCTGGGCCGAAACAGGACCGCTGCTCTGCGCCAGAACCACATGTTGCCGAAGAGAACCCGCCAGCAGGACAACCGCAATTGCCACAGCCATGGCTATCGCAGGGACCGGCAACCCCTGGACGCCGCACCAGCGCACCATTTTCATTTCCAAATCTCCGCGCCGGATCTCTCGCCTGGGAATCCCGCACCGGCGCAACGCCCTGGGGACGGGCCGCTCGTCTTCGTCGCCGTTCAAAACCTGAAAGGTTCAGGTTCGGCCAAAAATAGACGCCTGCGGCTGCCGAAATCCTCACCCAATTCCGACCTAAAAGCGAATTAATTCTGAAATCCTGTCATTCCTCGCGCTGCCGGGGCCAGGACAGCCATCCGGTCGTGTGAGAAGGTGCGGCCGCGAACGAAACATCGCCCGTGCCGAAACGTTGGCAGCTTGTGGGAAGCGACCGGGCACACCTACCATTAGGCGATGAGGGGTCGACTGTTATTATCTGTAGTCGCCTCACTTCCAAAGGCTCTTTTAAAGGAACAGTAGTGGTCGCCATTCAATTTGAGTATCAGGGAGACTTGCACTGCAGGGCGATACACGGTCCCTCGGGAAGCGAACTGAACACCGACGCCCCTAAGGACAATCAGGGACGCGGTGAGAGCTTCTCTCCTACAGACCTGGTCGCAACGGCCCTCGGCAGCTGTATGCTCACGGTCATGGGGATCGCAGCCCGGACGCTGAACATCGACATCTCCGGCGCCACAGCAACCGTCGAAAAGGAGATGACTGCCGCACCGCCCAGAAGGATCAAAAGCTTAACGGTCAGGATTCGCGTACCCCAATCCATCAGTGCGGAGAACAGGCAAAAGCTGGAGCGCGCCGCCCACACCTGCCCCGTGCACAAGAGCCTGCACCCGGACATTCAGACTCCGATCGAATTCACCTGGGGATGAGTTCGGAAAGCATCTTCACGCGGGAAAAAGCCAGGGTGAAATCTGGAATGGCATTCAAATATCTTCTCGCGGCGCTTCTGTTGTTCGTGTCGCCTTTGTCTTTGTTGGCCGGCTCGGGGGCGGATACAGTCTGGCGTCTGGGGAAATTCGACGGCTCTTCCGCTGAATTTGCTCAGGGTCAGCCGCGTGGGCCGGTCGTCTTTACCGTTGGTCAGGATCGGCCGGACACAGGCTGGTATGCGTTTGCACCCTCCGCTTTTCCCGGAAGGGCGCCGGATCCGGACAGCGCACCGCGCACGATTGTTTTCTCAATTGCCGGCAAGGCGGAGCCTGACTACCGTTTGACGGTATCGCTCGTGATCGAGCATTCCAGTGTGCCCGCTCTGCGCATCGGCATCGACGGACGCACGGGGCTGTTCTATCTGCATCCCAAACTGGATTACGCCATGGGAGATACGGTGGCAGCCTTTTTCCCGGCGTATTCGCGCGCGGAAGTGGAGTGCGATTTTCCCGGGTCGTGGCTGCGAAATGGGCGCAACCAGATTACGCTGCAGGCGGTGGCGACCGGCGATCGGGGCGTGCCGGACGTCGGGTTCAACTACGACGCAATCGAGCTCCAGTCAACGGAATCGCTGCCGGCCGCCATCGAGGCCCACGCGGAGCCGACGATCTTCTATCAGGCGCATGAGGCCGGCCTTGAAGAGCGAGTGGACGTCTTTGTGCGCTATCGGGAACGGCCGGGTTCCGGGCATGTTGCGCTTACCATCGCAGGTCATTCCTGGACCACGCCGCTCCGCGGCGGCCAGGATTTTGGCGAAGAGCGTATCGGCTTTGCTGTGCCGGAATTTCCCGGCGAGACGCCTGCGCTTTTGACCGTCGATCTGAATGGACACAGCTCCCGATTTACGGAGGTGCTGCAACCGCGGAAAAAATGGACCCTGTTTCTGGTTCCCCATGTTCATCTGGACGTGGGCTACACCGATTACCAGGCCAAGGTGTCTGCCATCCAGAGCCGCATTCTCGATGAGGCTATGGACCTGACCGCGCAGCACCCGGCGTTTCGGTTCAGCACCGATGGCGAATGGAACCTGGAGCAGTTTCTCCATTCGCGCAGCCCGGAGGAGCAGCAGCGCATTGTTACCGCGATCCGCAACCAGCAGCTCTATGTGCCGGCACAATCCAGCAATTTGCTCACGGGTTTTCCCACCGCGGAGACGCTGATCCGCTCCCTTTATCCGAGCGCCGATTTCAGCAGGGCAAATCAGACTCCGTTTAACTACGCCAACATCACGGATGTTCCCTCGTATTCCTGGTCTTACGCATCCATACTTGCCGCGGCCGGCATTCCGTACTTCCTTGCCGGCAGCAACAACGATCGCGCTCCCGTATTGCTCCTGGGGCGCCTGAACGAAGACTCGCCGTTCTGGTGGGAAGGCCCGGACGGCGGCAAGGTCCTCATGTGGTACTCGCGGCACTATATGCAGATGCAGTTTCTCTTCGGTCTGCCTCCGCTGACCCAAACCGGCGAGGAGTTGCTGCCGATCTTTCTGCAGATGTACGGACACCCGAGCTACCACGCAGGCGCGGCCATCATCTTCGGCACGCAGGTGGAGAACACCGACCTCTTTCCGCAGCAGGCCGCACTCGCCGATCAGTGGAATGCCCAGTATGCCTGGCCGCACATTGAGTACTCCGGTTTCCATGACGCGCTGGCGGAGATAGCCCGTCAATTCGGCTCGGATATCCCAACCATCCGCGGCGACGGTGGTCCCTACTGGGAGGATGGAATCGCATCGGATGCCTTCTATGCGGCCATGGAGCGCGAAAATGAGAGCCGCGCGCCTTCCGCCGAGAAGCTGGCCACCATCGGCTCGCTGGTGAATCCCCGGCTGGCGGTCGACCGCAGGGAACTGAACGCAATGTGGGCCAGCATGGTCCTGATGGACGAACACACCTGGACCTCGTGGAACAGCGTTTCCGATCCGTCCAGCAATGAAGCCGTTGAACAGCTTCGCGTCAAGGATTCGCGCGCGACCGAGGCCGCCGCGATGCGCGACGATCTTCTGCGCGGCAGCATGGCCACTCTGGCGGATTCCATCGCAGCCGGCGTCGGCAGCATTGTCGTCTTCAATCCGCTGAACTGGACGCGCGACGGCGAAGTAACCGTCGATCTCGATAAAGGCATGGAAATTGCGGATCGCAGCACCGGGCAAACCGTTCCCTGTTTCGTTCTGAGCGTGGGCCCGAATTTCAGCAGAGTGGAGTTCACGGCGAAGGATGTTCCAGCTGTGGGCTACAAAGTGTATGAGCTGCGTCCAGCCAAAGCAACGGCTCCCGCGCCGCAGACAACGACAGCGACTACGCTGGAAAGCCCTTTCTACCGTGTTGTGCTGGACCCCTCCACGGGCAGCATTCGCAGCATCTACGACAAGCAGCTGAACCAGGAGATCGCGGATACCGGCGCCGCGTGGCGCTTTGGACAATACCTCTACGTCAGCGGAGGAGATGAGGAACCCAACAGTGTTCTGCAGTATCGCGCAGTCTCTCCGCAGCCAGTCCTTCACATTCACCCCGCGCAAGGCGGGCGTCTGGTGTCTGTGGAGCAAACGCCGTGGGGTTGGCGCGCGCAAATGGAATCTTCAGCGGAAAACACTCCATCGATTCACACCGAGGTTCGCCTGTTCGACGGCGAGAAGAAAATCGAACTGATCGAAGAGATCGAAAAGAAAGCGGAACTGAAGAAAGAAGCCGTCTACTTCGCCTTCCCCTTTGCCATGACGCATCCGCAATTTCAGTACGAAATTCAGAACGGTGTCGTCGATCCGGCAAAAGATATGTATCCCGGTGCAGGGCGGGAGTGGTTTTCGGTCCAGCATTGGGTTTCAGTCCAGCAGAATGACGTTTCTGCGACGGTTATGCCGCTGGACGCATCGCTCGTCACCCTGGGCGACATCAATCGCGGAACATGGCCGACGGAATTCGGCGCCAGGCCGGGAGTTATCTTCTCCTACGTGATGAATAACTACTGGCATACGAATTATTGCGCTGAGCAGGGTGGGAATTTCCGCTTTCGCTACATCGTTACCAGCGCAACTCATACTGACGCCCCGGCCCTGAGCCGGATGGGGTGGGAGGAAGAAACGCCGCTAGAAAAAGACGAGATCCGCTCCCAGGACAAAGCGCTTGACCTGCCCCGTCCGCTGAATGGCGCGCAGGGAAGCTTTCTCTCCATCGACGATCCCGATCTCCTCCTTGATACATGGAAGCCGGCCGAAGACGGCCAGGGAACCATCCTGCGCCTCATCGATTTGGGTGGGATGGCGAGGACCGCAACCATCACCACGCCGCTGCTCGCGATCGAAAAGGTCTCCGTCACGGACGCGGTGGAGCGGGACATCGAACCAATTACTCCCAGTGACGCTCACACCTTCAGCGTATCTGTTCGACCGCATGCAATTGTAACGGTCCGAATCGTCGGCCAGCCGTTGCTGCATGCGCCGGCGGAATAGCCGGGCCCTGGGTGGGGGCTCGGGAGCAACGTGACTGAAGACACAGAGGGTATACGAAAGGTGAGTGGCGGAGAGAGTGGGAGTCCACACCATATCTACGTATGTGCTGGCAAACAAATAAGTAATTGACAAATAACGTGCTGTGGTCATATTTTGGTCATGTAAATCATGCCCAACACCACTGTCACGCTGATGCGCAGATGTCAGACGCCAAAAGGGTGGAGGCGGCATCCCGTCGCATTCGGCAAGAATGGGCGCGTGCGTCCTGAGTACGTCCTGATCGACGGGAAGCAGGTTCACTGTCCCGATGGTCATTACGTGCTGCGGTTCTATCGGGGGGCCAAGGTTCAATACGAGAACGCGGGCGACAACGCTGCCACGGCCTACACTCTGAAACTGGCGAAAGAGAAACTTCTGACTGCGAAGACTGCGGCTCAGGATGCCGGAATCGTGCTGCCTGACGTGCCCGGACGGAAGTACCTCCGCCGAGAGACCAATCGTTACATTCAGGATCGCAAGGATGCCGGAGCGATGGAAGC
>JASHPM010000522.1 GCA_030038115.1 Acidobacteriaceae bacterium
GAGACCGTTGCCTCCCACACCTGCTCGGAATCGATTTCCAATTTCCCCAGAGCTTGGGAGACTTTGGTCAACTCTTCCTGGGTGGGCTCCAACGGACGCTCTAGGGCAAGCGCGCGCACTAATATGTCGAGAGAGTAGGCCTTCTTGTAGTGCCAGTTGCATCGCGCTTCCAGTTTTAGGGAAGTCGCCATCAAGGCAATTCCGCCTGGAATGAGGGCGAGGCCTGCCGTGATTTGCGATGAATGCCCGGGAAGCAACCCATAAACCACCGCCACACCAGTAGTCACGAGAGTCAAGAACATGGCGACAATGTTCAACCAATGCGCCCACTTTGCATTCTTGAGCTCTCTGGCAGTTTTCTCCCTGAGCTCCTTCAAGAGTGCACTCGCTTATCGCTAATCTCCGACATGTCTTTGGGATGGCTGGAATTGTATCCGATTGAGACGTTCAAGAGTCTGGAGGGTACTCGGGGCAAATCCCGAGGGGTTATCGCGAAAGCCCAAAAAGTTATTGGACAGGAATCCACACTGGGTGCAGCTTTTGCACAGGGAGGTTTCCCTGATGCCGAAGGATGCCAAAGCCGCCGAACCCGCTGCTGCGGTCATTACGCTACAGCCTCGACCCTTTCCGCCGAGGCCTCAAGAACGCGCAGGGCGTGTGACCCCATTCGAACCATTGATTGATCTCGGGCAGGCGGCCGCCTTGCTGGGAATGCACTGGAAAACGCTTGAAACGATGGCGCGTGCGCACAGAATCCCCGCCCTGAAGGTGGGGAAGCGATGGAGATTTCGCGCGAGCGCGCTGAATCGCTGGCTGGAAGATGGCATAAACTCAAACACAACCAACCACGCTGCTCTGACTGGAAAGGGATGAATTTCCTTGAGGTTCAGACGGCAAAGATTTCAGCGAGGCACCCTGCGCAAAGTTGTGCGGGCCAACAACCAATGGGCCTGGGAGTACCGCTACCAGGATCCCCTCAGCGGAAAACGAAAATCGATGTTCATCAGCACTGAAAAGTTCCCCACGCAGGTGGCAGTCGAGCGCCATCTCGAAGCTTTCGTGCTCAAACTCAACTCTGAGAACCCTGCTCTAGCCGTTCTGGAGCCGACCTTCGACGCAGTTCTCGATCGCTACATCGAGGATGAACGCTTGCTGGAAATCAAGCAGCTTCGTCCTGGCGACCGCAGCCCGGCTGAAGGAGGGCTGAGCTACGCGACTGTGACTTCGTATCTCAGCGTCATCAAACTGGTGCGGCAGAAGTGGGGAAGCACCCGCCTCACTCGGATCAAACCGGTCCAGGTCCAGGAATGGCTTAGGCAGATGGATGCCGCGCCCAAGACCAAAGGCCACGTCAAGGCCCTCATGCACCGACTGTATGAGAAGGCCATGCTGTGGGAGCTGGTCGAATGGCAGCGGAATCCCATGCAGCTGGTCGAAGTCAAAGGCATCAGCAAACGCCGTAGAAAGCCGATTGTTCTCACCGTCGAGCAGTACTGCCAGATCCTCGCACTGATTCCCGAGCCCTACCGCACGATGGTAGTCGTGGCGCAGTGCACCGGTCTCCGGGCCGAAGAGGTGCTGGCGCTCGAATGGGGTGACATCGATTTCGAAAATCTGCACATGCGGGTCGTCCGGGCGGTCGTTCATGGCCGTGTGAAGTGGGTCAAGACGGAGTACTCGGAAGACGAACTGCCGCTTGACCCCGATTTTGCGGAGATCCTTCTGACCTGGAAACGCAGGTTGGGGGCCGAACGCGAAGCACAAACCGGGATTTCAACCCCTTTAGTGGGGTTGGACCTTGTCTTCCCGAGCTCCTCGACCGGGCGTCATTACCACACGGCGCCCATCCAGCAGGACTACATCCGTCCCGCAGGTTGGTGCCTGGTGGCATGCCCGAAGTGCAGGGCCGGCATTGGAGTCTGGTGTCAGGAAGCCAGCTCGACCCCGAACGGCAAGCGTCTGCCGATCCACGAGGAACGCCGGGAAGCAGCCGGGAAGTTCGACGGAATGGGGTGGCACACCTTCCGCCACACCTACCGTTCTTGGCTCGACGACACCGGCGCCCCTATCGGGGTGCAGCAGAAGTTGATGCGGCACGCCCAGATTTCGACCACGATGAACGTGTACGGAAATGCCCTGATGACGGCCAAGCGGGAGGCCAACAGCAGGGTGGTCAGGATGGCCCTGAGGAACTCGTAGCCATGAAAAGGACCCTGCAGCAAAAAACCCGGACCCCCATAGCGTTTTGGCAGGCGCTGTTATATGGGGTTATCTGGGGTTGGCGGATCCCGTAAATGGTTGCGGGGGGTGGATTTGAACCACCGACCTTTGGGTTATGAGCCCAACGAGCTACCAGGCTGCTCCACCCCGCATCTTCATGGTAACAATCGCCACCCAGCCGGTCAAACCCCGAAAATCCAGTATTCACACGGCTTTTTAGCGTCGCACACGCCACATTTCCGGAAATGTCAAGTCGAGATCCGCACTGTGACGCACGTCACACGTCCATGTGCGCTGGGACACAGCCGTCCCGCCAATGCCCCTCGAAACTAGGGTCATTCAGCGCTCGCAACGCTGCCAGGTGACGCCATGACCCTCCCACAAACCAAGCCCGAAACCGTGTTCGCTGCGCCAGGCAAAATCGTCGTTGCCACCGATCTCACCGACCACGAGTACCTGCTTCCGCACGCCATCGCTCAGGCAAAGGCCAGCAAGGCTTCTCTTATCCTCGTCCACGCTGTCCTGCCCCACGAATCCATGCCCGTCGAGACGGGCGCCATTCCTTATTACGATCCGCTGCGCATGGATCGCGACGCCCGCCTCATGCTCGACAATGTCGCGCGCGAGGTGCGCGCCCAGGGCGTCGAATGCGTCCCTGCCGTTCGCCACGGGTTTGTCCCCGACGTTGTTACTGACGTCGTGAAGAACTCCGGTGCCGGCCGCCTCATCCTCGGCACCCACGGCCGCCGCGGGCTGAAAAAGTTTGTCCTCGGCTCCGTCGCTCGCCAGCTGCTTGAAACCGTCGAGATACCCGTCTGCACCGTGGGTCCTCGCGCCCACAAGCGCGCTCCGGAATCGCCAGGCGTTATCCTGCATCCCGTCTCCCTGGCCGGCATGCACGAAAACAGCGCGGCTCTTTCCCTCGCTCTGGGCCGCCAATTCGGCGCGCAGGTGTTGCTCCTGCATATCATCACGCCCGGACCCGCGGCCGCCAAAGACCCCACTGCGACCGTCGCCAAAGCAACTGCGGAACTGGAGCACCTCGTCCCCGATTCCGCCCGATCCTCGACGCGTATTATGGCCAAAATCGCCGCCGGCAACCTCGTGCAGGAAATTCTCTCCGCCGCGCACGAAAACCAGGCCGGCCTGATCATCCTCGGCGTCCACGCGCCCGCGCACAGCTGGCTGCCCGGAACCGAGCCGGCCGCTTACAAGATCCTCGTTTCGGCGCCCTGCCCTGTCATTTCGCTTCGAGTCAATCCGGTCCTGTTGCCGGACAAACTCGAGCAAAAGGAACACGCAGGCCCGCTGGTGTTTGGCTGAAAGTAAGGTTGCTTGTGCATATTCTGTTTTCGGAGCCATCAATGAAGTGTGCGAACCCAGCGTGCGATGCCCAATCGCTGTATTTGCGGAGCGGTGCAATCTATCATGTCGACTTCCTCGGTGGTTCGGGAAACACAGGTGAATGCCAGATTATTCAGCGGAGGGTCATCTGGCTGTGCGACGCCTGCACCCGGTTGTTTGCCGTCGAGACCTGGAGGCCGCCTGGAGAACAAGTGCGGCCTTCCAGGAGCCATGGCATCGGATTTCCTCGCGCGCGGGGCCGTATTGCCTCGGCGGAGAACTGGAGTTAAATGGCGCATTCAGTTAAGAACGGAACCCCATCCACGCCGCGCCAGGTGCCGGAGCGCTGTGCCCAGTGCACCGACCGCGCGGAACGGCTCTTCTGCAACCTGCCGGATGAGGCCATCGAGCGCTTCGACGAGATCGCCATGCAGATCTCTTACCCCAGCCGCTCCATCGTCTTCGAGGAGGGGCAGCGAGCGGCCGGCATCTTTGTCGTCTGCAGCGGCCAGATCAAACTGGCGGCAACCTCCCGCGATGGCCGCACCATGATCCTCAAGATCGCTGTTCCCGGCGATGTCCTCGGGCTCAGCGCCACTTTGAACGACCAGCCCTACGAAGTGACCGCGGAAACCCTGGAGCCCTGCCAGATTCGCAGTGTCCGCCGCCGCGACTTCCTCGAATTTCTCAGCCATTATGGCGACGTCAGCCGTCACGCAGCCCAGGTGATCGCCCGCGAATACCACGAAGTCTTCCTCGATGCGCGCCGTCTCGCGCTCTCCGGCTCCGCAGCCGGCCGCCTGGCGCAATTGCTGCTCGACTGGGCCCGCACCAGTTCCTGCGGCAAGCCCGAGCTTCGCTTCACTATGGCTCTCACTCACGAGGAGCTGGCCAACATGGCCGGAACCTCGCGCGAAACCGTCACGCGTCTGCTGAATCAGTTCGAGCGCGACGAGCTGATTACCCGTCACGGCTCTTCCATCGTCATCCTGCGCCCTGCCGAAATGGAACGCATGGTTGGGTAGCTCTGCCGGGCCGAGGATTCCATTCCGAGCCAATAACGGCACCTGCATGACCTTTGGCGTCTCGGCTGGCTGAATACTCAGAGCTTCAACTCTGCCGTAACTTCTTCCTTTGTCGACAGAAAGACAACCACATTCCACACTGGCGTAATTCCACTCCCGCGCCATTGCTGTGTTACCTAACCATGGGGCTCAATAACCAATAGTCGTACAACGCCCTGCGATCGGGCTATAGACAACTAAATCGTGGGGCTCTAACAGGAGAAACGGATGAAAGCTCTGATTCTGCTGAGGGCCCTTGTTGATGAGGAATCCGGTCAGGACCTCATTGAGTATGCGTTAATTGCTGCCATAGTCGCCCTTGGAGCCATCGCGGCCATGGGTTCTCTCTCCAACCAGATTGCCAACGAGTTCAATACCATCGGCAACAGCCTGTAATCGAAAGTTTCCAGGCGATAACCCCAGGTTTTTCGAGTCCTTCCCCCGGAACCGCAAACGACCGGCATGCCGAGGGTTGCACGTCCGGGCCCTCGGCCCTTTTTCCGGGAGAGTTGCTGTCGCTGGCTCAAGAGGCGGAGCGGGCGCGCGGACCTCTGCGCAAGTTCTTCGTGGTGTTGGTACGCCCTCCCACTCCTCCTCCTCCTGGCGGTGACTTGTTTTCATCGGGTTAGCGAACGTTGGCGAGCACGATAACGGCTAAGTGACCGCGGCTGAGGCAGATGGACTCGGCCGAGTGTGAGGCAGATGCGGCTGAGTGTGAATCACACTCGGCCGTGACCCGGCCAGGTGACAGAGAACGGGTCATTTGCAACCCGGCTGCGTTTGATTCATATCCGGCCAGGAGTGACGGGGATTCGGTCGAGTGCGATGCAGACCGGTCCGAGTGTGACTGAGAAGTGGTTGCGCGTGATGTCATATTCGACCGACCTGATGCGGGGAAGCGGCGCGCTTGCGGAGCGAGTCCACCAGAGAGCGGAAGAACTCCGGATCGAAGTTTGGGTGTGCCGTCATGCGGGGGTCGAAAGGCCTGGCAGGGGCGGGCGGTTGGGCGGGAGAGGGCATGCCTGGCGGTTCGGGAATGGGAAAGGGAACAGAGCCGAGGCGGCGGAGCAGGCCGCGGAGGAGGCGTCCCGCCTCGCGGTCGGAGATGCCGCGAGGGCCGTCTTCGATCAGGCAGGAGAGGATTTCGTAGATCTCGGAGGGAATCTCGACGGAATCGAGCCAGGGGATGTTGCGTCCAAGCCGAGTCCAGCGATTGTGGCGGGAGTAGACGTCGCATTTGGGGACGGGCGGGGGCCCGGGGACGACGGGTTTGGGCGCGTGGTGGCGACAGACGGCCTGGTTGCGGGTGGCGGGGCAGCGGCACTTGCTGCCGCTGGGCAGGATAAAGCAGCATTCCGGACCCATGGATTCTCTCCTGCGAGCATGAAAAAGGCCGCGCTCAGCGCAGCCTCGTGTTCCTGATGGTGGGGGAAAATCTTTTTTTTGCCCCCTATTATCAGAATACCAAGTCCGG
>JASHPM010000523.1 GCA_030038115.1 Acidobacteriaceae bacterium
CCACACCCCATCGCAGTCTGGAGTTGCACATTGAACCGGCTTCTGCACAACGCTCGCTCCTTGAAAAGACCGAGTGGCTCTGCCTGCGCGGCGTCTCGATTCCCGTCCTCGCGCCCGAAAATCTGTTTCTGGGCCAGGGGATGCATCTCTTCAAACATCTCTGCGGCGAATCCTCGCGCGCATCGCACTTGCTCGAATTTCGCCGGCATGTGATGGCTCGCAGCCAGGACGCCGACTTCTGGGATCGTCTGCGCAGCCTCGCCGAAACCGATCCGCGCGCGCCCCAGGCGCTGGGCGTCGCGACGCAATGGATAACGCGTGTCATGGGCAGCTTCGCTCCCGAGGCCTTCACCAGCTGGACGGTAGATCGTTTGCCTTCACCGGTGCGATTGTGGATCGAAGTGTATGGGCGCCAGATCGCCTTTTTCGGTTTTCCCGGAACCAAGCTATATCTGCTGCTTCAACAGGAGCTAACCGGGGAAGGTGCTCCGGCTGGTGCCCGGTCTGTGCGACAGGCGCTCGTGCCGCGCAAGCTGCCGCTCCCGATCGCGCCTGCCACACCCGGCGAATCGTTGAGCACACGGATCCGCAGGCACCGGAGGCAATTCCGTTTCGTGCTCTCCAGGCTGCGCTTTCACGTGGTTGAGGACCTCCGCTATTTGCTCGAATCGTATCGCTGGAAACGGCTCCGGAAGCGCATGCGGACCTGATTGTCCTGCGTTGCTGCCCCGCGCCGCGCCTCTCAATCAGCCTCTGAAATCCGGCGCCTGAACGCCTCTCCGATATATGACAAAGCGATAACAATTGACTGACAGCGACGCCCGTCGAGACCGCTACGGTGACAATTGATGCGGCTCCCGGTGAAGCAACACCTTCCCAACGCTGTGTGGGGCGTACTGGACTATGCTGCGTATCCCGTCGGCATGCTGCTCGTCGCGCCGGTTATTCTGCGGCACCTCGGCATTGACCGATACGGCGTGTGGGCCGTTGCCACAGCAGCCATCGGCGCCGGCTCCATTGTGGCCTCGGGCTTCGGCGACGCGAACATTCAGCGGATTGCCGGCGACCGCGGCGCCGGCGACTTCAGCCGCCTTCTGCAAACCGTGCGCGCCACCATGGGCATCCATCTGGTGCTTGGCCTGCTCATCGGTGCGTGTGCGTGGGTGCTGTCGCCGTACGTCGCAAACCACGTAGTCGCGCACGATGCCGCGCTGCGAACCGATTGCCTTTGGTCGCTGCGCGTCGCGAGCCTGGTGATGCTGGTGCGCGCCATCGAGAGCGTTTGCATCAGCACGCAGCGGGCCTTCGAGCGCTATGGTCCTGCCGTCTACATCAGTATCGCGGGACGCATGTTGGCTCTGGGCCTGGCGGCGCTTCTGGTTTGCGTCAGTCGAAGCGTAACCGGCATTCTGGCGGTCAGCCTGGCGGCGATCGTCGCGAGTGCGTGGATGCAACTCACCCGGCTGCGCACCCTCCTCGGCGCAGGCTCTCTTGCTCCGCGGTTCGATCGTGTGTCGTCTCGGGCGCTTTTTCACTTCGGAATCTTCAGCTGGCTGCAGGCGTTGGCGGGCGTCATCGTCGGGCAGGCGGACAGGGTAATTGCCGGCGTCGCCCTCGGCGCCACGACGGTTGCCTCCTACGCTTTGTGCGTGCAGATTGCCCAGCCGCTCTATGGCCTGACGGCCTCAGGGCTCCATTTTCTTTTTCCCCACCTTGCCGCACGCCGGGTTACGTCGTCACCCGCGATCCTGCGAAGAATGGTGGGCAGCGCCTTCGCAGCGAACCTGCTTCCGGTCGCGGCGGGTACAGCGATTCTTCTCGTGATGGGGCAGCGCATCGTTCGGGCTTTGGCGGGTGATGCCGTCGCCGCCGCAGCCGCGCCCGTGCTGCCGCTCATTGTGTGGGGCACGGCGCTGCTCGCGACGAGCGTTACAGCTTACTATGCACTGCTGGCCTTCGGGCGAGTTCGCACCGTGACCTTCGCCAGCCTCGCCGGCGGGTGCGCCATGCTCTTACCGCTGCATTGGCTCATTCAAAGCCAGGGTGCCCACGGAATCGCCCTGGCGCGGTTCGCATACGGCGCAACCGCGATGTTTCTTTACATTCCACTGTTGCTGCTCCTCAATCCCAAATTGCCGCTGAAGCGGCTGGATGCGGGGCCCCTGGATTTCCGATTCGCGGAACCAGGAAGAGCGGAAGGCTCCACTTTGCCTGTCGCATCCCGAGCCGATCTCCCGTTCACCCACGCTAATGTTCTCGGTATCCCCGTGGAAGCGCTCAACATGAAGCGCGCTGTGGCAAGGGTCGCCGAAGTTCTTCGCAGCCACGAGAAAGGCTACGTTTCGGTGATTGGGGTCCACGGGATCATGGAAGCGCAGCGCGACCCGCGCCTCGCCACGATTTATACCGAATCTGCCATCACCATTCCAGATGGCATGCCAACCGTATGGGTCGGCCGCCTGCAGGGGTGCCGGCAGATGGAGCGTGTTGCCGGCCCGGATCTGATGCTTGAGGTATTCCGCAGTAAGGAACTGGCCGGCTATACTCACTTCTTTTACGGGGGGGAGCCGGATGTCGCAGAGGAGCTGGCTGCGACGATGAAGCGACGGTTCCCAGCGATACGAATCTGTGGGACCTGGACGCCGCCGTTTCGAGATCTGAACCGCGCAGAGGAAGATGCGCTGATTGCGAGAATTCGCCACTTAAAGCCGGATGTCGTTTGGGTCGGCATCAGTACCCCTCGGCAGGAGGCCTTCATGCATCGTTATCTTCCGCGGCTGGAGACCAGGCTCATGCTCGGGGTTGGCGCGGCCTTCGACTTTAACACCGGACGGATCAGGGACTGCCCTGCATGGGTGAAGCAGGCGGGCCTGCAGTGGCTTCACCGCCTTGTGCAGGACCCGCGCCGGCTCTGGTGGCGCTATCTGCGCAATAACCCCGCATTCCTGTGGCAGATCATGCTGCAACTCACAGGCATGCGGACATACAGCCTCGGGC
>JASHPM010000524.1 GCA_030038115.1 Acidobacteriaceae bacterium
TCGCATGCGCCAGCGTCATTCCGCTGAAGCGGTGCGCGTACGTCGTGATCCATCCGCCCACCACCGTCTCCACGCCGACATACAAAAAGAAAAACGCCGCGAAGAACACCAGGATTCCCACTTCCGCCATCGCCGGCGCCCGCGCTCTCGTCGCCCTGCCCAACTCCCGCTCCCGCAGCAGCGGCAGCAGCGCCGCGAACATCCCCGCCGTCCCCAGCGCCATCGCCGCCAGCAATTCCCGCACATGCCCGCCGTGCTCCGCCGCCGCAATCATCCACGGACAGGCAACCGCCCCCATCCCCCACCACAAATTCACCACGGAAAGCCGGCGCGCGCGCAATCCCTGTGCCGCAGCTTCCCGCGCGCTTCCCGCCGCGTCCCCTATCATCCCCACCGTCAGATTCGTCGCCGTCACCGACAGCCCCGTGCCCAGCCCGATCAGCGCAAAGGCCGCCAGCGCCAGCGCATGGCCCAGCGCTGCGCGCACCGTCTCTTCCGCAATCGTCAGCAGCACAACGCCGGCCGTCATCGCCGCATAGCCCAGCGGCAGATTCCGTCGCAGCCGCCGCGGCGAAAAAATTGACCCCACCATCGAAGCCACGAACAGCGCGACAAAAAACGCGCCCGACTGCACATCGCGCAGTCCCCAGCGCGCCGCCATCAGCGGCAGCAGCGGTCCCGGCAGCACCGTCACCGCGCCGCACACCACAAATCCAAAACACAATAAGGAAAATCGAGGACCGCGGCTGCTCAGGGGCGCCATCGCATGCCGATTCTAATCGTCTGTCGCAGCCAACGTCCCTTCGCTGGCCGCTGGCCGCTGGCCGCTACCCGCTACCGGCTCCTCGCTGCTTCACTTCTTCTTCATCCTTGTCGGATTCGGCGGCAGAGTCGATTCGCGAACAATCAGCTCCGGCACAATCGGTACTTCTTCGGGATAATCCTTCATCCCGCGAATCCTCTCGAGCAGGATGCGTGCCGCCCTGTGGCCCATGCTGCTCAGCGGCTGACGGATGGTCGTCAGGCTCGGCGTGTGATACGCCGCTCCCTGGATATCGTCGAAGCCGATCACCGAAACATCTTCCGGCACGCGGAATCCATGATCGCGCAGCGCGCGGATTGCCCCAATCGCCGCGATGTCGTTGTACGAAACCAGCGCCGTAAACGGCCGCCGCGCCGCCAGCAGCTTTCCGATCACCGGATAGCCCAGCTCCGGCGACGACAGATTCTCTTCCAGCTGCACCACCAGCTCCGGCTGCACCTCAATCCCGAGGTCTTTCGCCACCTTCATCAGGCTCGTCCAACGGTCGTCGGAGTCCGAGCTGAAGGTCTGCCCGCGCATGAACGCAATCTGCCGATGTCCCAGCTGGTACAGGTGCCGCAGCGTCAGATCCGCAGCCCGTGCGTGATCCAGTACGATGCGCGTCACGCCCGGGAACGACCTGTGCGCGGCCACCGCCACCACCGGCAGGGGCAAACTGTGCTGCAGCGCCGTATCGATGGCCACGAACCCCTCCACCGACCGGTCCATCAGCAGCCCCGGATACTCCTCGATCAGGTCCGCCTTCCGTCGGTGGCTCGCGGTCAGGTAAAAATACCCCTCCTCGATCAGCACTTCCTCGATGCCGCTCATCACCAGCACCGAGTAGCCGTCACTCAGCTCCGGAACCAGCACCCCCACGGAAAAGCTTTGCCGCCGCCGCAGCGACCGCGCAAAAAAACTCGGACGGTATTCGAACTTCTTCGCCGCCGCAATCACCCGGTCCCGCGTCTCCTGCGGGATCGACCGCACTCCAGGCGCATTGTTCAGCACCAGCGAAATCGTCGCCGGCGAAAGATCCAGATAATCTCCCAGTGTGCGCAGGCTGATCGGCCGCGGCGGCAGGAATTCCCCTTTTCCCCCGTTGCCCGATACGTCCGGTCCCTGTGTCACTTTCTTCGCCGGTGCTTTCTTGCGTTGGGCCATGCACCTCTGCCGGCTCAGGCTGGAATCTACAACTAAACTGCCAGTAACCCTGCCGCTGCTTCGATTCGCGTTATCCTTATACCACCCCTTCCGCGAAAAGAAACGTCCCTTTTTTCCCGAAGCCGGGCCTGGAGTCTCATTCAGCTGTGCTCAACCGCGAAGAAAAGCTGCCTGCTGTTCGCCTTGCTGTCGTCCAGTACATCATCGCGGCCATCATGGGCATCCTGGTCTTCGGGCTCTGGCGTCTCCAAGTCGTCGGCGGCCAGAACTACCACGCCCTCGCTGAAGCCAATCGCATCCGCAAGGTCCCCATCCTCGCCCCGCGTGGCAAACTCTTCGATCGCGAAGGCCGGCTTCTCGTCGACAATTACCCCTCCGTCTCCTGCTTCCTCATCCGCGAGCAGGGCCACGACATCACCCCCGACCTCCCTCTCATCGCCCGCGGCCTCCACATGACCGTCGATCAGATCGACGCCATCATCCGGCGCTACCGCGCCGCGCCCAAATACGAGCCGCTCCCGCTCCGCCAGGACATCACCCCCGACGAACTCGAATTCATCGAGGCCCACAAGGACGAGCTCCCCGAGCTCGAAACCATCCAGGAATCGCGCCGCCTCTATCCCCGCGACGGCTTCGCCGCCCACCTCATCGGCTACGTCGGCGAGGTCAGCGAAGACATGCTCAACGACCCGCGCTACGCCATGTATGAGCCGGGCGACGTGGTCGGCCGCTCCGGCGTCGAAGCCTCCTACGACGGCATTTTGCGCGGCGAAGATGGTTCCGAGGATGTCGTTGTCGACAGCCATGGTCGCGAAGTCGGCAAAATCGGCACCGAGCCCGCCAAACCAGGCCAGAGTCTTAAGCTCACCATCGACCTCGACATCCAGCGCGCCGCCGAAAATGCTCTCGGCGACCGTAACGGCGCCATGATCGCTATCGATCCCCATACCGGCGAAGTCCTTGCCCTCGTCAGCCGTCCCGTCTTCGATCCCAATGAGTTCTCCGTGCGTATTTCACGCGATGAGTGGAACAAATACCTCACCGATCCCGAGCATCCCCTGATGGACAAGGCCATCCAGGCGCAGCTCGCTCCCGGTTCCACCTTCAAAATCATCATGGCCACGGCCGGCCTCGAAGA
>JASHPM010000525.1 GCA_030038115.1 Acidobacteriaceae bacterium
TTTTTCTTTTTTTACTCTATAAGTGCAGAATACCAGACCCAGAGAATTAGATGGCCAACTTTCTTTGGGTAGGTTCGAGAATTGGTGGGGCAAGGAATGAAGTTAGAAGCCAAGTTACAAAGGTAAGGCTTGACAAGTTTTCCACATTGGAGGGTTGGAAGCAGGAAGCTGGAAGCTTTGCGTGAAAAGCAAAGGCAGTGGCTCTTCGGGAGCCAATCTCCTCGCGATGCTCGGGGGGCCTTGCTTCGATTCAGGCCAGGCTATTAGACAGGCGGGACGGAAAAGCAACCGCAGATCCCTCGGCCTCGCGGTGCTCAGCCTCAGGATGACGTTTGTTGTTTTGTTAAGCGTCTGTTGAGAACAAGGCGTCGCCTTAGGCGGAGAGTGACGCCCAAAAGAAAAGCAAAAGCGGTGGCTTTTGCGAGCCAATCCCCTTGCGATGCTCGGGGGGGTGCCATTCGCTTCGCTCAGGATGACATCCGCCGTTTTTGTTAAGCGGCCGATGGGAACAAGACGCCGGGCTGGAAAAATCTCAAAGCGCAGGGAACCAAATTTCGCCGGGCAGCGTACCTCTCTCTTTCCAATAGAACGTCTATTGGTGTATGGTGGTTTCCCATAGAAGTTCGATGGGAATTCGGATAGAGGTTCTACTGGAGGACGCTTGGATCGTTCGAAAAAGGAACAGGAACTGCTGCTGGGGACGCTGGACATGCTGGTTCTGCAGACGCTGGTGATGGGTCCGGCGCATGGGCACACGATTGCGCACGTGATCGAGCACACGTCGGAGGACGTGCTGCAGATCGAGCAGGGGTCGCTGTACCCGGCGCTGCATCGGCTGGAGGATCGGGGGTGGGTTTCGTCGTACTGGGGTCCGAGCGAGAACAACCGGAAGGCGCGTTTTTACAAGCTGACGGCGGCGGGGCGGAAACGGCTGACGGTGGAAACGAACCGGTGGCAATCGATGGTGGAGGCGATTGGAAGGGTGCTGGCGAGGGCTGGAGAGTGATGCAGGAGCGGTCAGCGAAGAAGCGGTCGGCTAAAAGGCGGTCAGCGAAAAAGCGGTCAGCGAAAGACGGTTGGCAAAGGGCGGTTAGCGAAAGGCGAATTAACTGCCAGCACAAGGCAATCCGGGCTAACCGCGATTGGACGGGGGAAGGCGATGAGTCTGCGGCGATATTTTCGGCGGCGAGCGTGGGATGAGGAGCGGGCGCGGGAGCTGGAAGCGCACCTGGCCGAGGAGACGGCCGATAACATCGCGCGGGGCATGCCGGCGGGCGAGGCGCGGCGGCGAGCGTATATGAAGCTGGGCAATCCGACCGTCATTCGCGAGGAGATCTGGAAGATGAACAGCATGGTATCGATGGAAGACCTGGGGCGGGATATTCGCTATGCGTTCCGGCAGCTGTGGAAGAACCCCGGCTTCGCGGCGATCGCGATTGTGACGCTGGCGCTGGGCATCGGCGTGAACACGGCGATCTTCGGAGTGGTGAACGGGATGCTGTTCAGCTCGATGCACATCCGGCAGGAGAGCCGGATGGCGGAGATTGGGTGGCAGCAGAAAGGAACGGGGTGGCAGCCGAATCTTTCGCTGCCGGAGTACGGGGCGATCCGGGACCAGACGAAGAACGTGTTTCAGGATGTGGTGGCGGACAACTATGAACTGGACGGTCTGAGCATGGAAGGCAGCAAGCCGGCTCGCGCGTTCACGGATTATGTAACGGGCGATTTTTTCGATGTGCTGGGCGTCGAGCCGTATCTGGGCCGGATGTTGCATGCGCCGGAGGGAGAGACTCCGGGGGCGGATCCGGTGATGGTGCTGAGTTACGGGTACTGGAAGCAGCATTTCGCGGCGGACCCGAATATTGTGGGCCGGCAGGTGCAGATCAACGGGCATCCGGTGATGGTGGTGGGAGTAACGGCGAAGAACTTTCGGGGGGTGAACACGGCGCTGCCGGTCGAGGGGTATCTGCCGCTGGCGATGATGGTGCCGCTCGAGAATGTTCCGCTGACGGAATTTCACAAGTGGCAGACGCGGAATCTGCGTGTCTACGCGCGGCTGAGGCCGGGTGCGACGAGGCAGCAGGCGAACGTGACCCTGGCGGTGGTGGCGCGGCGATTTGGGGCGGAGCAGCCGATTGTGGAGAAGGGCACGGAACTGGGGGCGTATCCACTGTCCGCGGGAAGGAATGTGGGCTTTGACGCGGACAACAAGGTGGGGGTGGTTTCGGGGATTTTTATGGGGCTGGCGGGAGTGGTGCTGCTGCTGGCATGCGTGAATGTGGCGAACCTGTTGCTGGTGCGGGCGACGGTGCGGGAGCGGGAGATGGTGATCCGGTCGGCGCTGGGAGCGGCGCGAGGGCGGCTGGTGCGGCAGATGCTGACGGAGAGCATCCTGCTGGCGCTGTGCGGAGGCGCGGCGGGGGTGGGACTCGGGTTCTGGGGCACGCACTTGCTGAGCTCGGTGAATCTGGAAACGGATCTGCCGATCAGTCTCGATTTCAGTTTTGACTGGCATGTGTTCGCGTTTTCTGTGGCGGTGGCGCTGGCGGCGGGAGCGCTGGTGGGGATGGCGCCGGCGGTGCGGCTGGCGCGGGCGAATCTGAATCTGGTTTTACGGGAGGGGGGACGCGGGGTGGCGGGGGGCGGGCACAAATTCCGCGACGCGCTGGTGATGGTGCAGGTGGCGAGCGCCCTGATGCTGCTGATTGTGGCGGGGCTGTTCACGCGCAGCCTGGAGAAGAGCGAGCACGCGGAGCTGGGCTTCAATCCGGGGAAGGTGCTGACGATGATGATGGACCCCGGGGAGATTGGCTACAACGATCCGCGGGCGCGGGACTTTTTTAAGGAACTGCTGGAGCGGGTGCGCGCGGTTCCGGGGGTGAAGCACGCGACCATTGCACAGATGATTCCGATGGGTCTGATCAGCAATGGAGGGGACACAGTGACGATCAGCGGCTACCAGCCTCCGGCAGGGCAGGGCGCGCCGTTTATCGGCTACAACCTGATCGGGACAGATTACTTCCCGACCCTGCAGATTCCGATCGTGGAGGGGCGGAGTTTTACGGAGGGGGACGACGAGAATCATCTGTATGTGGCCATCGTGAGCGAGGCGATGGCGAAGAAGTACTGGCCGCACGAGGATGCGATCGGGAGGCTGTTCACGATGGGGACGGAACCGACGCATCCGCTGGAGGTTGTGGGGGTGGCGAAGGACGCACGGTACGCGGGGTCGTCGGGGCCGATAGCGCCGTTCTTCTACGCGCCGTTTGCGCAGCACTACGCGACGAACTCTCTGGAGACGCTGGTGGTGCGGACAGCGGGCGAACCGGCGGGGATGGCTCCGGCGATGGAGCGTGTGATTGGGGATATGACGCCGAACCTGCCGGTGTTCGAGGTGAAGACGCTGCACCAGGCGCTGTATTCGCCGAATGGGCTGCTGCTGTTTGAGGTGGTGGCGGCGCTGGCGGGAATTATGGGGACGCTGGGGCTGGTGCTGGCGATTGTAGGCGTGTACGGGGTGCTGTCGTACGTGGTGAGCCAGCGAACCAGCGAGATTGGGGTGCGGATGGCGCTGGGCGCGCAGCGCGGGGATATTTTGCGGATCGTGTACCGGCAGGGACTGTGGATTGTGGGGATCGGGCTGGCGGTGGGGCTGGGGGCGAGCTATGGCGTGGCGCACCTGGTGGGCAGCGTGATCGTGGTGAGCCCGTGGGATCCGGCGACATATGTGGGGGTGTCGGCGACGCTGGCGGCGATCGCGTTGCTGGCGTGCTATGTTCCGGCGCGGCGGGCGATGTATGTGGAACCGATGCAGGCGCTGCGGATGGAGTGAGAGGCGAGAGGCAGCCAGTAGCCGGTAGCGAAAACCTGGCGCGCTCCGTTTATTCGTAGCGGAGAGCGGTGAGGGGATCGATGTTCATGGCGCGGCGTGCGGGGAGGAAGGCGGCGAGGGCGCTGACCAGCAGCACAACCGCGACGATGAGGGCGTAGTTT
>JASHPM010000526.1 GCA_030038115.1 Acidobacteriaceae bacterium
ACCCGGCAGGGAAGAGACCTCCTCCTAACAGCTGGCCATCCCCGGCTGGAACCGTCACCACCGAAATTGTGTGATTTAAATCACCGACAAAGATATAGGACTTAATTTGTCGTATATTGATATGGGACTGATTCAGTCCTGATTTGCCCGGCTCGGCTGCCCCAGCCTCGAATGACCCGTGCCAGGTCGGCCTAACCAATTGTCATATTTGGAGTTCTGCTTGAAGATCGTATCCCGATTGCCCTTACGTTTGGCTGCCATTACCGTGGCGCTGCTGGCAGCTTCTGCCTGGGCCAGCGTGGGTGGCAGCATCTCCGGGACGGTGAAGGATACGTCGGGCGACGTTATTGCGCAGGCGAGCGTCACGGTTTGCCAGATCGACACCGGGCTCTGCTATCACGCGCGTACCGGCGGGGAGGGGCTCTACACTCTGCCCGCGCTGCCCGTTGGTCAGTATGAACTGAACGTGGAAGCTGCCGGGTTCGACGCGTATCAGCGCAAGGGCATCGTGCTCGATACCAGCGCAGCCCTCAACTTCGAGGTCGTGCTGCAACCGGGAACGGTCCGCGAGACCATTGCGGTGAGCGACAGCAATCTGCACATGGAAACCAGCAATACGCACTTGGGCGAGGTCATCAGCGGGCGGGAGATGACCGCGGTTCCGCTGAACGGGAGGAGCTACACCGATCTGCTGTCGCTGCAGCCCGGCGTGGCGCCCGCGACGGCCATCACATCCAGCACGGTGCAGGATGTGGGCGCGACGATTCTCGACCCCTCCGGCGTGCTCAATCCGGGCACGATTTCGGTGAATGGACAGCGGGAGTCGGCGAACTACTACAGCGTGAACGGAGCCGATGCCGAAGAGGACGTGAATGCGGGTACGGCTATCGTGCCTAACCTCGACGCCATTGACGAGTTCCGCATCGTCACCAGCGACTTCGACGCCGAATACGGCGAGTTCAGCGGCGGGCAAATCACAGTTATCACCAAATCGGGCAGCAACGCCTTCCATGGAGACGCCTTCGAGTTTCTGCGCAACACCGCCCTGGACGCGCGCAATTTCTTTTCCCCCACCCGCGGCGCGTTTCTCCAGAACCAGTACGGCGGGACACTGGGCGGCCCCATCCGCCGCGATCGCACCTTCTTCTTCGCCGACTATCAGGGCACGCGGCAGACCCAGGGCATCGACACCGGCGATATCAGCGTCCCCTCGGATGCGGATCGGACCGGAAATCTTTCCGATGTTGCCGGCGACCTGACTGGAGCGGTAAGCGGGCCGTACCTGGCGAACCTGCTGGCGCAAAAACTCGGCGCCACCGTGACAGCGGGTGAGCCGTACTATGCCCCGGGATGCACGCAGCCCGGCCAGTGCGTCTTTCCCAACGCCGTCATTCCCGAGAGCGCGTGGTCGATCCCGGCGCAGCGGCTGCTCCAGTACATTCCTGCACCCAACAGCGCTTCCGGCACATTCGCCACATCGGCTTATGACCAGACGCTGCGCGACGACAAAGGATCGGCGCGCCTGGATGCCAACACACCCTGGGGACTGCTCACGGGCTATTACTTCCTCGACGGCTTCAGGCTCGACAATCCTTATCCCACCGCGCAGAGCGGGGCCAGCGTGCCGGGATTCGCGGCTCTGACCACCGGCCGCGCGCAACTGGCCTCGCTGGGCGGCACGAAGGTGCTGAATGCAAAAACGGTGAATGAGTTCCATGCGAGCTTCATGCGCGATGCCACCAACCTCGGCCAGCCAGTGGGCGGCACGGGAGTGAGTCTGGCTTCGCAGGGTTTTGTCAACGCCAATGGCAGCGACAGCATTGTGGCTCTGGATCCGAAGGGACAGAGCGTGGAGAACATCAACTTCAATGCATACTCCATCGGCGCCGCGGCCAATCAGCTCATTCAAACCAACAACACGTGGCAGGCCACCGACACCTTCCTGAAGGTGGAGGGCAACCACACCATGAAGTTCGGCGCGGAGTTTCACGACGATCAGGTGAATGCCCACGCCATCGCGCAGTTCAACGGCAACTTCGTGTTTTCGGGAACGGAATCCGGCGACGACTTTGCCGATTTCCTCATCGGCGCGCCCAGCCAGTACAACCAGAGTCAGCTGAATCCGTTCTATGCGCGCAACAAATACGCCGGCCTGTTTGCGCAGGATAGCTGGCAGGCCCGGCCGGGGCTGACCCTGAATTACGGCCTGCGCTGGGATCGCGTTGCGCCCTGGTCGGAGAAGTACAACCAGATTTCGACCTTCGTTCCCGGCCGGCAGTCGGTGGTGTTCCCCGGCGCGCCGGCGGGCATTCTGTACCCTGGCGATCCCGGCGTACCGCGCACTCTGGCTCCGGTCGGCAATCTCGATTTTTCTCCGCGCGTGGGTGTGGCCTGGTCGCCGCAGGGGCAGTCGGCGAGCCTGCTCGGCAAACTGCTCGGATCGCCGGGAACCACCAGCATCCGCGCCAGCTTCGGCACGTTCTACACCGCAATCGACGCGCTCTCGGTCAGCGTGCTGGCGGCGAATGCTCCTTACGGCACCACTTACACCAGCCCCGCGCCGCCGCTGTTTGCAACGCCGTTTGTCTCGGCAGCGAGCGGCCAGAACTACGGACAGCCCTTCCCCTACCAACTGGCTCCGCTCAATGCATCGCGAACCCATCCCGATGCCAACATCGACTGGAGCGCCTACGAGCCCATCAGCGGCATTCCCGGTTACGACATCCACAACCGCACGCCCTATACCGAGGAGTGGATGCTGTCCATGGAGCGCCAGGCTGGCCCCAATACGCTGTTGAGCGCGAGCTACGTGGGCGATGCCAGTCGCCGCCAGCGCGTGCTGGTCGAGGCCAACCCCGGCAATCCCGCTCTCTGTCTGAGCCTCAGCCAGCCCAGTCAGGTGCAGCCGGGAACCCTCACCTGCGGACCCTACGGCGAAAACACGGTCTATACCCCCATTTCCGGCGCCCCCGTGAACGGAACCCGCGCTCCGCTGGGGCCGGCCTTCGGCAGCGACGCGCTGCAGTCGAACACCGGCTTCGCCAGTTACAACGCTCTCGAGCTGAGCGCGCGCCACAGGAGCGGCCGGCTGGAGTTCTTTGCCGCCTACACCTGGAGCAAATCTCTCGACGAGTCTTCCAATATCGGGGAAGAAGTCAACCCCTTCCATCCTTCGCTGAGCTACGCCATCTCCTCGTTCGACGTGCGGCAGAACTTCGTTTTCAGTTACGAATATCAGCT
>JASHPM010000527.1 GCA_030038115.1 Acidobacteriaceae bacterium
GTGCGAGGCGTGAAAATGGGAAAGCCGGAGGGCGGCGGGATCAGCGGCACAAAGGGGCTTTGCAGCGTGGCCGCCCCATTGGGATCGCCGGAGATGAACTGCAGGGTCGAGAACGGCGGCTGCGTGATGGTCTGCTCGGCGAGGGTCGCGGAGTGCCGGTCGTAGTAAACGCCGTAACCGCCGCGCAGCACCAGCACCGGCTTCTGCGTCATTTGCCAGACCAATCCGAGGCGCGGCGAAACGTCGCCGTGCGGCGTCTCATACAAACTCGGAAACGATGTCCGCGTATAACCCAATGGCAGGGTCCCTTTGAAGTCCGACGGCAGCGTGAATCCGCTAAACGTTCCTGCCGCCGGGACCGGGCCCTGGGTCGCAATTTGTTCGTCGAAGTTCGCCAGCAACCCATTCGTTTCCGTTGGCGCGCCGAAGATTTCATAGCGCACGCCCTCATTCAGGGTCAGGCGCGGCGTCAGCTTCACGTCGTCCTGCTCAAAACCCGCGAAATCCGTATAGCGTTCGTTTCTGCGGAAGTTGCCGCCCCCGGAAATGCTGGTGCCGATATTGCTCAGGCCGAAGGGGCTGCCGTTCTGCGTTGCGCTTTCGCCCAGCAGGAAATCGTCGAAGGTGCCAATCTGCAGCAGGCCATCGACTTCTTCGGGAGCGTTGTCGTCCATCTCATGCCGCTTTACTTCGGCGCCCAGGCGCACATTGTTGCGCCCGCGCGTGAGAGCCACCGTATCCTGCCAGATGAACGAATTCGTTACCTGCCAGAAAGCGGGGGTGCCCGCATCGCCGATCGTGAATCCACCGACTGTCAGCCCGGGAGCATTCAGCGATGCTCCGACTGCCCCGGTCGGCGTGCCTTCGCCAATGGCGGCCGCGGTGAGCGGGTTTTCGATTGTGGTGGTCCCGTCGAAGCGCATGTAGCCAAAGCGCGCAATATTGACCAGGTTCGCATTGAATACGTGGGTGTCCGCCAGCACAAACATCGTGTTGCGGCTCAGCTCGTTGGTTCCCCATCCGGGCACGTTTGCGGCATTCAGAGAAAATGGCTCGGTGGTGGGTGCGCGCGAATAGAAGAAGCGCCCCGACAGCGTGTTCTTCCCGGTCAGGTTCTGGTCGATGTTTACGGTGAACTGGTCTTCGCGATAATGCGCGGGGATGGCGTACGTCGACTCCCCGATGGGCAGTTCATCGGTAGGATCCGGCCCGCTGTTGGGAAGAGTGACCTGGGGGCTGGGCACAGCCAACTGCCCATTCGGCAGCTTCGCGTTCAGGATGGCCAGCGCTACAGGATTGATGTTCGAACCGTCGCACGCCACCTGGGTTCCGCCTGCCTGCGTCAGGTAGCCGGTGGCAGGCTGCCCCTGTGCATCGAGATGTCCGGCCGGACAGAACTGCGCGCCCAGCGTCGCCGCGGATCGATCGGAAGTGAGCAACGGCAGGGTTGGATTCTGTTCGTCGCCGAGGCCATTGACCTCGGTCAGTCCCTGATACGCTGCGAAGAAGAAGGTCCGGTCGCGGCGAATCGGCCCTCCCACGGCTCCGCCAAACTGGTTCTGCTTCAGGTCGGGCCGTGGCTGCCCGTCCAGGTTGGAGAAAAAATCATTTGCGTTGAACACATTGTTGCGAAGAAACTCCCAAAGGTTCCCGTGGAAGCGGTTCGTTCCGCTCCTGCTGACCAGATCGACATTGGCGCCGCTGCCGCGCCCGTAGGCCGCGTCGAAGTTCGCTGTCTGTACACGAAACTCCTCGATGGTGTCGGGCGCGGGGATCGCGGTTCCCACAATGACGCCTTCCGCAACGGCGGCTGAGTTTTCGGCAATATTGTTGGCATCGATGCCATTGAACTGGATGTTGTTCGCCGTTGGCATCGCCCCATCCGAGGCCACGTTCTGTGTTCCCGATCCGAGATCGGCGGCGTCCGGCAGGTCCACAACCACGCCCGGCGACAGGCCCAGAATCTGTGTGTAGTTGCGGTTCGAGAGCGGCAGCGTAGTGATGGCCGCCTGATCGACGGTGCCCCCCAGCGTCGAGCTCTCAAGGTCCGCATCGGCTGTACGCCCCGACACGTGGATGGTCGTGTTGTCGCCTGCGACCGCCATTACTACGTTGACCGAGCTGGTTTCGCCCGCCATCACCTGCACGGCATGGGTCGTGTTCGCCACGAATCCGGGCGCCGTTGCAGTTACGGTGTAAAGCCCGGGCTCGAGCAGCGGAACGTGGAACACACCCTCCGAGGTCGTCGTCACGGAACGCGATACATGGGTTGCTTCGTTTTCGGCCAGCACTTCCGCGTGCGCCATGGGATGGTGGGCCGGATCCTCGATGCCGCCGGAGATCGCTCCCGTTCCCGGTGTCTGAGCAAGCGCGGCGCCAGCCAGCAGTGAAAGCGTGAATGCGACAGCGATCGGCGTGGGTCTGATGCAAGCGGTCTTCATGCAGATGTCTCTCAAGGTCTTTCTCGCGGCACCATGCGTGCCTTGAGGCCGAGTATGAGGAGGTCAACTGCAGCACTTGTTAGCCATTTGTCACTCTTTTGTAGGGATGTATGCGGAGCCCTGCGTATCACCGGTAAGGAAGGGTGCACGGCGCCTGTGTGCCAGCCGGAAGTTACACGGCCTCGACATTTCCATGACAACGCGTGCCGACGACACACCTATCCTGACGGACCCGGCCGTTCTTCCCGGTTCAATGGCGATCTTTTTGCCGCAATCAGATGGCGTTTTGGGCCGGTCAGCCTCGTTCCGAAGTTCCGCAGAGGGCGCAGCGTTCTTTTCCCCAAAGCAATGACAAACAAGTGACAAGCCAGTGACAAAGTCTCCCTGGAGACTTCTTTATCCTCCAAGGGCACTCAAATCTAAACCCTCCCCCGGATCTACTCCTCGCCTTACCGTCATATTTACGGGCCAATGAGCGCTTTTTGGTCTGCCGGATGCCTGCGTGAACGTGCCACGATGGGCATCCGGGTCTTTCCTTCGCTTGTGGGCAAGTGCGATCACATATTGGTGTGACCGGCGCGCATTTCCTCGTTGAAAGTGGGGCGGGTGACGGCAAGAGCGGCCTGGAGCTTCGCGTGGTAATCTCCGGCGCGTTCGAGCAGAGCGGGCGCGGACGAGGCGTATTCCCCATTCAGGGCGAGTAGCCCCTGGCCGGCAAGATCGGCGGCCATCCGGGAGAGCTCGCTTGCGGTGGTGTTCAGGTACTGCGCGTCGCGCGGGTCGGCGATCCAGACTGGCTGGTTGCCGCCGAGGACGCCGGAGAGCCAGTAAACCTTGAGGGCGAGAAAATCCATGCGGGCGCGGTCGTCCGTGTCGGTGAAGAAGAACTTCTTTTGCCAGCGGCTGTAATAGCGCGTGGTGACGGGGACGGGCTGGCGGTTGCCGCTTTTGAGCAATTCAAGCTGGCCACGGTCGAGGGTCTTGCGGACGGCATTGTAGATGAAGGTTTCCGCGTAGGGCTGTTCGGGTGCGGGGACGATTTCCGCGAAGGTGACGGTCATGCTGGCGGAAACGAGGGCGTGGAGCGGCGATTGGGTTCCGTCCTCGAGATGCAGGGTACCGTGGACGATGTAGGTGTCGGCGCCGGAAGTGGAGCGATGAAAAGGCCAGCCGAAGTGGCTGAAGCTGACCGGAAGGCCGGCGAGGGTGACGTAGGCGTCGGGGCGCGGGTTGCGCAAACGGCCGGCGGCCTCGCGCAGGTGGGTGGTCATTTCCGGCAGCAGATTGGGCTTGTTGAAATCGAAGGCCTCGCTGAGCTCAAGCAGGAGGGTACGTTCCGCGGGAGCATCGGGCGCAGCGGCGAGGCGAAAGCGCGTGGTGGGATGGCCATTGACGTCGGATCCTGCGTCGACGGAGAGAATGGCGAGGCCCGCCTGCTGAGCGGCGGTGTGGAGATTGGCAGTGAGGGTCGATGCGAGGTGCGCGGTCATGTAAAGTTGGTATCAGGCCTGATTGTAGCGGCTGAGCGGCGGCAAGCGAAACCGGTTGTCTCCCAGCTTACGGAGCAGGCACGAGTTACGGGATATGCCACGAGAGTGGTAGCTCATCCCGTATCAAGGCTTATATCATTTTCAGATTGGCGGTGTTTGGGGTGTATGCCTCGACGGGCTCAACCGCAACTTTTTGGGCAGCCAGCCGTCTACGTAAGATTAGGCACATTTGTGACAAGGGAGGCAGGGTTTCTGTGCAAATTGTTCGCCGCACCGCCCTCGTGGCACTCGCATCGGTCGAATTGGTGGTACTGCTGGCGGCATTAGCCAAACCCGCATATGGCTATGTGGATCCAGGATCGGGTCTGCTGGCCATACAGGTGGGAGGGTCGATGTTGGCCGGAGGGTTGTTCATCCTGCGCTCCAAAATCCGGCGTCTGTTCCGCATGTCTTCGCCCGAAGAACGAATCGAAGCAGAAGAAGCCACCCAACCCGAACCGGGTAAGTAATGGCAACAGCCGAGCTCGCGCGCGAAACCTTTCGCGATCCCGCCGGTTCTGTCCGCATCGAGGGGGACCGGGTTCTGCGCGAGGTTCATCCTGAGCACGCTCGAGCAGCGCTCAAATTCCTGCAGTCGCAGACAGCGCAGGAGTGGGTAGCGCAGGGGCGGCTCATTGAAACCCACTTCATCACCAGGGAAAACGGCGAGTTGACGCTCGAACACCCGCGCGTGTTCTTCCCTTCCTATCCGTGGGAGTGGACGCCGAGCGCGTGGATCGCGGCTGCGGATCTGACCCTCGATTTGTGTGAGGGCCTGCTGGAGCAGGGGCTGATCCTGAAAGATGCGACGCCGCTGAATGTGCTGTTCCGCGGAGCGCGGCCGGTTTTTGTCGACGTGCTGTCGGTGGAGGAGCGCGATCCGGCCAGCCCGTTGTGGCTGGCATACGCACAGTTTGTGCGTACCTTCATGCTGCCACTGCTGGCTTATCAACACCTGGGATGGCCGCTGGCCACTTCGATGCAGAGGCGTGACGGGTACGAGCCAGCCGACCTTGCTCCGTATCTGAGCCGCTGGCAGCGCTGGCGGGAGCCGTTTCGGTCGCTGGTTACGCTGCCGCTGATGCTGGAGAAAAGCGGCGGAACGAGCGCACAGAATACGAAGGCGCGACAGAGCCCGGAAGCGGCGCTGTCGGTCCTGCGGCGCAACCTTGGTGCACTGCGGCAACATTTGCGGCAGATTGAGCGGCGCATGGGACTGGACAAGCGCGCGTCGCGCTGGAGCGGCTATGCCCATTCAGCCGATCATTACAGCGCCGACGATCAGAAGCTGAAACGCCAGTTTGTGCGGGATGCTCTGGCCGCCGCGCATCCAAAGCACGTTCTCGATCTGGGAGCTAACATCGGGATATATTCGCGGATCGCGGCGGAGTGCGGCGCGATGGTGGTGGCCTGGGATACGGATTTGCAGGCGACGGAACAGAACTGGCGCGAAGGGCAGCGGCTGAATCTGGACATTGCGCCGCTGATCGCGAATCCGGCGCGGCCCACACCCGCGGCCGGCTGGCGCAACGCGGAAAACCTGGCACTGCTGGACCGGACGCGGGGACGGTTCGACTGCGTGATGATGCTGGGGCTGATTCATCACCTGCTGCTGTCGGAACAGATTCCGCTGGAGGAAATTGCCGCGCTGCTGCGCGAGATGACCACGAGCTGGGCGATTGTGGAGTGGGTGCCGGCAACGGATCCGCGGTTTGTGGATTTGCTGCGTGGCCGCGAGGATCTGTACGGACATCTGGACGAAGCGGGCTTTACGCGGGCCGCGGAAACCCACTTCACGGTGGTGCTGCGCGAAGCGCTGCCGAATGCCCGTATCCTGTTCCTGCTGCAGGCAAGGTAACGGCGGAGCGGGTGCAGGCAAATCCGAGACATGCAGGCCGGAGTTCGTGGGCGCGCTGCTCCATCGAGGGCGCCGGCGCGGCGCTGCTGCTGGCGCCGGGCCTGATCTGGACCGAGCTCTCCCAAACGCACATCGATCAATATCACCGGCTGTTGCCGATGACCACGGTGGCGCGGGCGCTGGCCATCGATGTGGCGCTGCTGTGGCTGACGGCGACGCTGGCCGTGCGAGTGCTGGAGGCTGCGACCGGGCAGCTGGGTGGGCCGTTGCCGTCGGAGCGCCGGTATCCCGGGGTTCTTTTCTGGGCGTTGTGGTTCGGGCTGCTGGCAGCGCGCTCGGTTTCAGGGTTGATCGTCTCGCAGGTGCTGTGGTGGCAGCAGATCACGACGGGCAGAGCCTTCCTGCTGATCGCGGGAGTGCTGGTTGTTGTCTGGCTGGCATCGCCGCGATCGTACGGCACGACGGTGAGTGCGCTGCGCATGGGCGTTCTGCTGGTGGGCTTCTGCATGCTTTGGGCGCTGCCCACCCTGGTGGCGGCGGGATTTGTGCATCAGCCCTGGGATCGGGTGGAGTTTCGCAAGCCGGTGCCGGTCGCGACCGCTCCGCACCGGCGGATCGTATGGCTGCTCTTCGACGAGATGTCCTACGACCAGGTTTTTGTTCATCGCTGGCCGGGACTGCAACTGCCCAATCTGGATCGCCTGCGCGAGCAGAGCGTGACTCTGTCCGAGGTGCGGCCGGATGGGTATTTCACCGAGGACGTGATCCCTTCGCTGCTCCTCGGCAAGCCGATCGATGAGGTGCGCGGAACGTGGTCGGGGTGGATGCTGTACCGCTCCGGCAAACATGCTCCATGGCAACGGTTCGACGGCGGCCAGACATTGTTTGCGGATGCGGAACGGGAGGGATGGACGAGAGGCGCCATGGGCGCCTACAACCCGTACTGCCGAATACTGCAGGACCAGCTCGATTTCTGCTGGATGGATCTGCCGCCGCTGCCCGATCATTTCTCGCGGGACAAAGGCACACTGGAAAACGTCGTCGCGCCGTTAGCGGCGAACTGGAAAAGGGTGTTTCAGCCCGGAGCTGCGCGCAATGCGTCGACGGGGCCTTCGCCGCTCGAGGAGCTGGGCGCGGTGCGTGAGGGCGACGCGTTGATCGGGGACGCAGCGATCGACCTGTGCTTCGTCCATCTGCCGTTGCCGCATCCGCCCGGACATTACAACCGCGCGACGGGACGGATTGTCGAGGGCGGCAGCTACATCGATAATCTTGCGCTCTCGGACAGGATTCTGGGCCGGATGCTGGCGGATATTACCGCGAGCGGCGCGGCCGAGCGGACGACGGTGATCCTGTCTTCAGACCACAGCTGGCGCGTGGGCCTTTGGCGCCACAGTTTTGGATGGACCCGGGAAGATGAGCTGGCGTCGGGGCACGGACATTTCGATCCGCGGCCGATGTTGATGATGCGCTTTCCGGGAGAAACGGCGCCGCTGGAGATCGGGACGCCGGTTCCGCTGCTGGGAACGCACAACCTGATCGAGCAGATGCTGGCGGGGGGGATCGTCGATCCGCAACAACTGGAGGCCTGGGCGGCGAAGCAGTAGTTAAGAGGGTCGTTCGAAGTACGCTCTCACGTCGGGGCGCAGGAGAAGAAAGAGGAAAACTCCGGCAATCAGGACGCCCGATCCGCCGCGGAGCCAATCGCGAAGGATGAGCAGGGTGAACAGGTCGCCGATTCCATTGACGGTGAAAGTTGCCAGAGCCAGGAGCCAGGCCCAGCGACGGCGTCGCAGCAGGCCGATGGCTGTGGTTGCCGCAACGAGGGCGACGATGAGCAGGAGAGCTCCGAAGGGTTTTGCGTGTGCGGAGAAGATGACGTGAGCGCGGGGATTGAGGTTCCAGACAGGATCAGGGAGCGTTCCGGACATCAACAGCGATGATCCGATCAGGAGGGCGAGGGCGGTCGCCAACCAGGAGAACGCTGCGACGACCGAGACGATTGCGGGTCTGCCTGATTGGGAATTCGTTGCCACTCGCGTTTCGCTCCCGGGCTACGGATGCAGGATCGGGGATTCTCCCGCGGGCAAAGCCCAGTGCGCCGAAGGACGGGCGACCGCGTACATCTGCGCGGCGATCTCGTCCATCATGGCCATGCGGTCGCCATTTTCTTCATACAGGTCGAAGTGGGTGCGATTGTCGCGGTAGGTGAAGTGCGGATCGGCGTGGAGGCGGTTCAGAACGGCTTCGAACTTGTGCGCCGCTCCGTCGAGGTAGAACGTGTCCGCGGTGCCGACGATCAGGTGAATCTTACCTTTCAGCGCGGGTCCGCGGGCGGCCCAGTTGGCTTCGACGAGGTGCGCGAGATCGTAGTGGTCGCGCCAGTAGGCGACAACTTCAGGGTGAACATCGCCGGTTTGGCGGTCGAACATCTGAAGGGGGCGGCCGTCGGCGCCGCGCGGAGAGAAGACCCACTCGAAGGAGGCGACCTGGCCGCCATAGGCTCCGAGCACGGCCTCCTGACGGCTCAACTCTTCGAAGGTGGCGACGACCTTTTGGTGGTCCCGGATGATGGGGTAAAGTGAGCCGTCGGGGCGGTGGTAGGCGTTGGCGTGGGGTGCGTAGAGGTCGATACCCGTGAAGTCGTGGAAGTCGCTGGGATCGGGCGAGGTGGACCACGTGCCGCCGAAAATATTTGGGTAGTTGACCTGGAGCTGGAGCGTGGCCCATCCACCGGAGGAGTGGCCCTCAAGGAAGCGGCCGGTGGAACGCGCATCCATGCGGCATTTCGCTTCGATCCACGGGATGAATTCAGCGGTGAGCGCGTGGCCCCAGGGACCGTTGTTCACCGAGTCGGCAAACTCGTGCGTGCCCGTGGGAAGAGATTCGTCGAGAAAGATCCAGATCATGGGCGGCATTTTGCCTGCAGCCATGCGGCTGGCAATCATGAGGGCGGTTGGGTGGATACGATCGAGATTGGCGCCGAAGCCATGGGTCCAGTAGACGGTGGGGTAGTGCTCGCGCGGGTGCTCCGCATAGCCGGGGGGCAGAACCACCCAGCCGCGGATGTGGGTCTCACGGCCGGAGAAGGCGGTAAGGGCGGGGCTAACGAAATCGACCAGAGTGGTTGCTTTTTCCGCTGCGGCAAGGGCGTCGGGGCTCAGAGACAGCGGGCGCGGGGCTGGCGCCTGCGTGACGTGGTTGAGCACGAAAGTGGGCTCGGCGCCGGAACCTGGGGTCCAGTCGGACAGTGAAACAACGGCGCTTTCGAGGTCGCCTGCGTCCGGGCCAAGGTAGGGATAGGTGTGGCCGACGTCAAGGATGGCATTCGCCTGGTAGGTTCCGGGCTGGAGCGAAGAAAACGGCGCGGGAAAAGCGAGGTCATCGACGTCGACGTCCACGGAAGCGCCGGGAGCGAGAGCAGAAATTTCCTTTGCAGCGACCGAGGTTGCCGAGGGTCTGAACTCGTTTACACCAACGTGGGTTGCGCCAGTGCCCGGTTGGAGGAAGATGAGCAGGCGTCCCGACGCGGGCTGCATGCCGGGGTCAAGGGTGATACGGAAGAAGAGATGCTGCTGAGCGGTTTGGGCGCAGGCGAGGGAAACCAGGAAGGGAAGGAGAAAGAGGCGGGCGGCTTTCCTGAGGATCATTCCCGCGAGTCTACCAGCGGACCCTCGGAAGATGGAACCAGGCAAAGGTCGAATTATGGATGAAGGATGCGCGCCGGACCGCCGGTGGCGTTCTGCACCTTGATGCGTTTCGCCAGGCCCAGAAAGCCAAGGAGACGAATGCCCCAGTAGTTGAAATCGAGTTCGTACCACGCCATGCCGTGGCTGGCAGAGACCGGGTGCGCATGATGGTTGTTATGCCAGCCTTCACCGCCGGTGATCAGCGCTACCCACCAGTTGTTGCGCGAGTCGTCGCGCGTGGCAAAGCGGCGCGCGCCCCACATATGCGTGGCGGAGTTGACGAGCCAGGTGGCGTGAAGGCCGAGGGTGATGCGCAGGAAGACGCCCCACAGGAGCCAGGACCATCCACCGAGCAGGAACAGGCCGACGCCGACCACGGTGATGGGCACCCAGTGCCACCGGCTGAGCCACACGTAGAAGGGGTCGGAGGCGAGGTCAGGAACGTAGCGGGCGAGGAGCGGGTTGCGATTGCGCAGAGAGCCGTGGAGGATCCAGCCCATGTGCGACCACCATGCGCCGTCGCGGGGGGAGTGCGGATCGCCGGGGCGATCGGTGATCTGGTGATGCATGCGATGCACGGCGACCCAGTAGATGGGTCCACCCTGCAGGGCCAGTGTGGCGCACAACGCCATCGCGTATTCAACCCATTTCGGCGTAGTGTAGCCGCGATGCGTGAGCAGGCGATGGTAGCTCATGGCGATGCCGACGTTTTGGCCGAGCACCCAGAGGACGAGGAAGACGGCGACCGCGCTCCAGCTGAAGAAAAACAGCGCAGCGATGGCGCCCGCGTGGAAGATAGTGAGCGTAATGGCGAAGATGAGGTTCAGCTTTGCGGAGCGCGTTTGAGCGAGCGACTCGGAATCGGCGCGAACGGTTTCGGCGGAGATCTCGGCGATGGTGGACATCCAGAAACAGTCCTCCAGACTACACCTTAAAGGGATTGGGGCCCGCAGAATGTAAGAGTTGCGTAATCGTGGCGGGTTGTTTCCGGGGCAGCTTACGAATTCGAGACCTCAACGGAAGCACGCACTGCTTCAGGCCGCGATGTTTCGTCGAGTTTGCCGAAGATCATTTTGCCGGAAGCGGTCTGCAGGACCGAGGTCACGCAAATCTCAACCGAGCGGCCGATCAGCCGGCGGGCGTGATCGACAACGACCATGGTGCCGTCGTCGAGGTAGCCAACGCCCTGGTCGAATTCCTTGCCTTCTTTCATGATGACGACGCGCATTTTCTCGCCGGGGAGCACGACGGGGCGAAGGGAGTTGGCGAGGTCGTTGATGTTGAGCACCGCGACGCCACGCACCTGCGCAACCTTGTTGAGGTTGAAATCGTTGGTGACGATTTTGGCCTCGAGATGTTTGGCCAGCTCGATGAGCTTCAGATCGACTTCGCGAATGTGTGGGTAGTCTTCTTCGATGATCTGCACGACGATCTGCGCATTGCCGCGCATACGCTGCAGGACGTCGAGACCGCGGCGGCCGCGCTGGCGCTTCGAGGAATCGGAGGAGTCGGCGACCATCTGCAACTCGCGCAGGACGAATTCCGGAATGATAAGGACGCCTTCGAGGAAGCCGGTTTCGGCGATATCGGCGATACGTCCATCGATGACAGCGCTGGTGTCAATCACTTTGGTGTTGCGCCTGCCGGCACGTTCGCCAGTAAAGAGTCCGCCGAGCGCGGCCAGATTGAGGAGATCGCCTTTACTGGCCCCGACCACAAGGCCAATGTAGGTCATCAGCAGCAGGACGCCGATCTGAAGGAGACTGCGCGTGCGCCCATCGGGCAGGCTGTTGCGCAGCACCAGCGAGAAGAGGAATGCCCCGGTAATGCCGAGAAGGCTGCCGATCACGGCTCCGAAGAGTCGTTTGAGGCTGAGGGCGCGAACGCGCAGCTCAAAGAGGATGATGAGCGCGGAAACAATCGCGCCGCAGCCGGCAGCGGTCCACTGATTGATGCCGAATGGGCGGAAGAACCAGCAGGCAACCGTAAAAATAAGTACGAAAAGCAAACGCAGAGCAAACAAATCCATAAAGGCCCCCCGACGGGTCACGCCGGCGACGCAGGAAATCCTGGTGGGGGAATCAAAAACTCGTCAGCATTGCCAGGCAACCGGAGTATACGCAGCCATCCGGGGCAGGCCAAGCCCACGATTTTCACAGGCAGAGGGACCAAAAGAGTATTGACAGACGGGTCGGTGTGAGGACATTGCGCCGGCCGGGTGAGCGGATTGCGAAACCACGAACACCGACAGGACGGCTCCCGCTGCGTTCCTAATACTTCGGGACTGTGGGGTCGATTTCGTTCGACCACGCCGTGATGCCGCCGGCGAGGTTGTGCAGCTTTTTGAAACCGTTCTTCGCCAGGAATTCTGCGGCGCGCTGACTGCGCCCGCCGGACTTGCACTGGACGACGATTTCCTGCGCGGTGTTGAGTTCGTTCATGCGCTTCGGCAAGTCGTTGAGCGGGATGAGATGGCCGCCGATCTGCGCAATCTGGTACTCGAAAGGCTCGCGAACGTCGAGGATGAAGAGGTCGTCGCCCTGGTCGAGGCGCCGCTTGAGTTCCTTCACGCTCATCTGCGGGATGCCATTCTGCATGGTGGCCGCTTTCTGTTCCGGGACGATGCCGCAGAACTGTTGGTAGTCAATGAGCTGGGTCACGGTGGGGTGCGTGCCGCAAACAGGGCAGTCGGGGTTTTTCCGCAGCTTCAGCTCGCGGAAACGCATGTCGAGCGCGTTGACGAGCAAGAGCCGGCCGATGAGGGGCTCACCCTTGCCGAGGATGAGCTTGATGACCTCCGTTGCCTGGATGATGCCGACCAGGCCGGGCAGGATGCCGAGGACGCCGCCCTCCGCGCAGGAGGGAACCAGCCCCGGTGGCGGCGGTTCGGGATAGAGGCAGCGGTAGCAGGGGCCTTGCTGGGTGGCGAAGACGCTGGCCTGGCCCTCGAAGCGGAAGATGGAGCCGTAGGCGTTGGGCTTGCCGGTGAGCACACAGGCGTCGTTCACCAGGTAGCGGGTGGGGAAGTTGTCGGTGCCGTCAGCGACGATGTCGTAGTCGCGGATGATCTCCAGCGCGTTCTGGCTGGTGAGCATGGTTTCATGTTTGACGACGTTGAGGAAGGGGTTGAGCGCCTGGAGTTTTTCGGTGGCGGAGTCAAGCTTGGGGCGGCCGACATCCTTCGTGCTGTGGATGATCTGACGCTGCAGGTTGCTGGAGTCGACAACGTCGAAGTCGACCAGGCCGAGGGTGCCGATGCCGGCTGCGGCGAGATAAAAGGCGAGAGGCGATCCGAGTCCGCCGGTACCGACGCAGAGAACTTTGGCCGCCTTGAGCTTCTGCTGGCCCTCCATGCCCACTTCGGGCAGGATGAGGTGGCGGGAGTAGCGAGCCAGCTCGTCGTTGGAAAGCTGGGGCAGGGTAACGGGTTCGGTGATGGTGGCCATGGATGCTCCTCTAAGGATGCGGTGCGGGGGCGGCTGGGTGCAAGGGCGGTGCGAGTCGGACGCTGGAGACAACGGTCACGAGCTGTTGCGTAGCATCGGCTTCTTCCGATTCCGTCATCGCTCGGGGGTTTTTGGAATCCGCGCTGCTGAAATCGACAGAATGCACTGCGAGATCGAAAACCACGCACACGCCGCCTGCCCTGCTAGTCCAGGTCGTGAAAATATCTTCATCAATGCCATGACCGGCACTGCCTTCTCCGCCATGCCCATGATCCCATTGAATGCCGCGCAGTGTGCGCCGATCAATGGCAGAGTTGTCTCCGCGGGAAGCAAGCAACGACAGGTTTCTGCACGCCTCCGGGAACGCGGCCGGTTTGGCCGCATATCCAAGCTCAAGCCCCTCAAATTGCGTTGCAGGCCACGACGGCACACCGGCGATTCGCTTTGTGAAGATCACGGCACGCACAGGCAACCGGTTTCCGAAAACCGAAAGAGGTGAGTAGAAGTTACTGGTCTTGTCGAGGGTCCAGTCCACCGGATAGCGGAAGGTGACGCCGTATTCCGGATCGCTGAACTGCGTGGTGGAAGGGGTATCGATGCGTACCGTGGAGAAGACTTCCTGCAGCTCTGCCTTTGCCGCCGCCAGTTCATCGCTGGTTAGAAAGCGCGGAGGACTGTTTCCGGGCCTGCCGTTCAGATAGTGGACCGTCAGACGGAAGAGCAGACATGCGCCGCCGGAATGCTTCGTGTAGGCTGTGTAATCGTTCTGGAGAGCTTCGTGGCCGGCGGAACCGGTGTCCGATGCATCGTGATTCCAAACCATTCCGCCAATGGTTTTTGAATCGACACCACCCTGGACGTCAGTTGGGCTCAAGGCCAGCTTCGCGCACATCTCTGGCGATGTGACTGGCTGCACGGCGTACTCCAGCTCGTCTCCGGCGAAACTGGTCGCGGGCCATCCGGCGATTTCCGAAATTCTCGTCTCAAAAACCACGGCCCTGAGGATCTGACCTTCGACGGGAATGGAACCGAGAACGGGGCCCTCGCCGAATGTCCACGAAGCTGGAAAATCAAAGGTCACGCCGTACTCGCGGTCGTGGAACTGCATGGTGCCGGGATGAACAAGCTGGATAGTTTGGGCTCCCAATGGGCACGCCAGACAGATTATGGCGGCACGGCCTGCGACCCGAATTGGGGCACCTAATCGCAAGGATTATCGTCCGGCACCATTTCTAACATGCCGTTGCGCCCAAGGCGTGCCGGTCTGGATGGCCCGGCGCCTCCGGCGATCGACGGGATGATGGACAGCGTGTCGGAGTGCTGTACCGCGGTTTCCTCCCCCCCGGGAAGATACCGAATGTCTTCGTCGTTGAGGTACAGGTTGACGAAGGAGCGGAGTTTACCGTCGGGGGTGTAGAGGTGCTTCCGGAACTCCGGATAGCGGTCGAGGAGCGCGGAGACAGCGTCCGAGATGGTCGCGGCATCCACGGCGACGGCGGACTGGTTGGCGGCATAGACACGCAAAGGTGTGGGAATTTCGATGGTCATTTTGAGTTCCTTGAGCTGGCTGCAGGGACGGTTGGGGAGACAGGGCGGCGCTAGCGGCACGACGGGCGTCGTGCCATGGTACAGAGCGCGCATTGCAGGGCAGCCGACGAGGGGTTGACCATGTCTATCTCTATTGTGCCTTAAAACTTAGGCAATGTCTGCCCGCAGCTCCGGTTCGAGGCCAGGATCGAGCTGGCCGGTGACGTCGATGGGCTCATTCTGAAAGGCCTTGTCGTCTTCGGTGGTACCCGTGAGCAGGAAGGAATTGGTCTGGCGGGCCGCGCCTTTTTGGACAGCGGTGATGACGTAACTGCAGCCCAGCCAGTGGGCTTCGGCGAAGTCGGTGGGCGACCACTGGGCGGGATGGTCGGGATGGGAGTGGTAGAAGCCGACGATGTCGAGGCTGCGTTCGCGGCCCAGGCGCTGGATCTTCACGAGCTCCTGAGGGGCGATGTGGTAGCGGTTGTGCGCGGAGTCGGTGCGGGTGTTGCCGGCGCGGACGGCATCCTCAACTTCGTTGACGGATCCGCCGTTTTCTGAGGTGAAGTGACCGAGAAGCACACCGCAACACTCATGGGGATACGTCTGCTCGCCGTGCTCGCGGAGCGCGTCATACATCTGCTGGCTGAGGCGGAGCACGCTATTCCTCCCAGAACCGCTCGCTGAGATATTTGTCGGCGGCGTCGGGCAAAATTGTCACAATCACAGCTTCTTTTCCGAGGGCAGCTTGTTCTTCGGCGATGCGCAGCGATGCGACGACGGCGGCTGCGGCAGAAATGCCGACCAGCAGGCCTTCGGTACGAGCCAGACGTTTGGCCATGGTGTAGGCCGCTTCGGTCTCGACATCGATGTTGCGGTCGGCGAGGCCTGGGTCATAGATAGCCGGAACGATGGCGGTGGCCATGTGCTTCAGGCCCTCGAGGCCGTGGAAGGGCGAGTCGGGCTGCATGGAGATACATTCGATCCCTGGGTTCACTTCCTTCAGCCGGCGCGTGACGCCCATGAAGGTCCCGGTAGTGCCCAGTCCGGCGACAAAGTGGGTGACGCGGCCGCCGGTCTGCTCGAGGATTTCGTTCGCAGTGCCGGTGTAATGGGCGCGCCAGTTGGCTGGGTTGCTGTACTGGTCGGCGTAGAAATACCGGGGGTCGCCAGCCAGTTCGCGTGCTTTGCGAATGGCACCGTCGGAGCTTTCCGCGGGATCGGTCCAGAGGACTTCGGCGCCGTAAGCGCGAAGGATGCGCTTACGTTCAGGCGAGACGTTGGAGGGCATGCAAAGCGTGACGGGGAAGGCCAGAGCCGCGCCGAGCATGGCATAGGCGATGCCGGTGTTGCCGCTGGTCGCGTCGAGGAGGCGCATGCCGGGGCAAAGCTGCTCGCGCCTGAGGGCATCGAGAACGATAGCCGCCGCGGCGCGATCCTTCACGGAGCCGCCCGGGTTAATCCACTCGGCTTTGCCGAGGAGCTGAACTCCGGGCAGGTCAGCCGTTAGGCGCTCCAGACGTACGAGCGGCGTATTGCCGATGCGGTCGAGAAGCGTGGAGCCGGGCAAGCCGGTTTTAGCTACGGCGAGTGTGGCCATGCGTAAAGCTCAGTCCGTTACCAACGGTACCGACAGCCAAATTGCAGCCGCCGGGTGGTTGTGCGACCCTTGAAACAAGGGCTGGGGCTACTCTCCAGTGTAGCGGCTGGCCTCAATTCCGGGAAAATGGTGGCCATGCTGAGGAAGCCAAAGCGACGCACCTGGGACGAAGTGATCAGCGAACTTCGCCGTCACCAGGTCGATGTTCACGATGTTGCCAGAGACAGAAATCAGCGGTGGGTCGGCAAATACGGTTGCGCGATTGTGCTCGAAAAGGCGCAAAACGAGGCAGGTTACCGGGTGGTTGTGCGTCCGGGTGTGATGATAGGCAGGGAAATCGCCCAGCTGGTGGATCGCGGCTTCCAGAAGTTCTTTCGGACGAGCAAGGCGGAGTTTCCAGCGACGGCGGATCGGTTGCAGACGCTGCATCGGTTTGAGGAGGAGTTGAAGGAGATCACCGGGTCGGTGACGCTCTATAACGAGGCGCTGGGGACGGTCAGCGATGAGTACCTGTACGACCGACTGAAGGGGCGCGATCTGCCGGAGAGCCAGCGCCCGGTCCCGGCGTGGGATCGGCAGTAGGAGCACCCGGTAGCCGGTAGCTGGCTCATTTCAGAGGAAATGCGAACGCGGATACGCCCATGCGCGTCTATGCAGACATGCGATTTACGGTGGCGAGAGGGGTGGGTGCGTTTGCGGCCGCGCTGGCGGCGGTGTGCGGGCCGGGATTCGGGCAGACCGGCGCTGGGCAGCCAGGGCAACAACATACGCAGCCGCATCAGGCGCGGGGCGCGATCATTCCAATGCCCGAGGATCGAGCCGAGGATTCGTACGCGATTTATTCGTTGTTGATGCCGGGGCCGACGCTTGCCAGTTTGCCGGCAGAGCAGGGCTCGCCGTGGGCGATCGTTGAGGTAACGGTGAACGACGCCGAACGCAGCCCCCGGATTCCGCCCCAGGGGCAGTTGAAGCCGCCAACGGATAACCCAAAGGGGTTTGAGGAGGCGGTCGGCGATTACGAATCGAACCGGTACACACGAGTCCAGCTCAACAAGGACGGCTTTCACCTGACCCATCCGTTTGCGCTGGTGAACCCCGAGGGAGCGAAGAACAGCGGCTATCCCGGCGTGACGTACTTCAGCGAAGTGTTCTTCGATGAGAAGCACGATGCGGCGCTGGTGTACCAGAGCGAGTGGTGCGCGAACCTGTGCTCGTCCGGAACGTGGATTTATCTGGAGAAGCACGGCGGTCAGTGGGTGCGGCGGTCGGGGATCGTGGTGCCGGGGGCATAGGGTGGGAGCTATTTGACTCGCGAGCGTTCACGCTGCAGTTCGCGCCAGAGTTCACTTTTGGAAACGCCGCGCTCGCGGGCGAGGCGCTTGAGGGCGTCCTTTTCGGCCAGACCCTCGGATTTTTCCAGTTCCACGAGACGAGCTTGCAGGCTGGTTGCGGCCATCGCGGAATGGGCTGTGAGTGGTTGCGCGTCGATCAGCAGGACCATTTCGCCGCGAATGCCTTCGCGGGAATTGAGCTGTTTGTGAACGTCGCGGACCGTGCCGCGAAGGAATTCTTCATGCACTTTAGTCAGTTCGCGCGCGAGGACAACGCGGCAGGCCGGTCCCCAGACGGTCTCCATGTCGGATAGCGTATCGACGATGCGGTGCGGGGCTTCGTAGAGGATCAGCGTGGTCGGACGCGACAGTCCAGCCGCCAGGTCTTCGAGCGTGGTGCGGCGGGCACCGGATTTGGGCGGCAGAAACCCGATAAAGGAAAACTGTTCGGTGTTGAGGCCGGAGGCGACAAGAGCCGCGAGAACAGCGCTGGCTCCGGGGATGGGGTAGACGGGGATCCCGGCGGCGATGGCGGCCCCGGTGAGAAACATGCCTGGATCGGAGATGCCTGGAGTTCCCGCATCGGAGACGACGGCGATACGAGCGCCGATCTTCAGTTCTTCGATGATCTGGCGGCTGCGTTCCGCTTCATTGTGCTCGTGGCTGCTGATAACAGGAGTGGCGATACCGTAACGGTCGAGCAGCTTGCGGGTCTGGCGCGTGTCCTCGCAGGCGATGCGGTCGGCGGAACGCAGGACGCGCAGCGCGCGCAGGGTGACGTCTTCGAGGTTTCCGATGGGCGTGGCGACGAGGTAGAGGCCGGGGGCGAGAGGCGAGTCATTCACGTTCGTTGTCGCTGCGCATCATTCACGTTCGTTGTCGCTCCGCTCGATGCGGCGATACTCCGCGAGCAGGCCCATGCTGCTGCTCAGGTTCTGCCAGGTCACGATGCCGACGATGCGGCCACTCTCGGCGACGGGAATCAGGGACAGGCGCCCGCTGCCGATGCGCCGAATCAGCGCGCCGAGCGAGTCGTCGGGCTGCGCGACCTGAAAGGCGCGCGACATGATGGCCTGGATGTATCCGTTGCCGCCATGGCGGAGGGCCTGGATGATGCCCTGGCGGGAGACGACGCCGACCAGGGCCGCGCCGCGCACCACGGGGAAGTCATCCTGGAGGCTGTGGATGGCCTTGTAGAGGGCGTCGGAGAGCGTGTCCGACGGCGAGAGCGTATCGAAATCGGTGAGCATGACGTCGCGCATGCGGACGGTTTCGACGACGGACTGAAAGAGCACGCCCTGGTCTTCGAGCTGGGCGCCGATGAAGACGAAGAATCCACCCATGATGAGCCACGGGCTGATGGCGGCGGCGAGATGGGTGTTGGGGATGGCCAGCAACGCGAGGCCGGCGACGACGGCGCCGATGCCGAGCATCTGGCCGAGGCCGGAAGCGGCGCGGGTGGCCTGGGCCACGCCCCTCGTCCGGGAGAATCCACTGCGCATCAGCCGTCCGGCATCGAGCGGATACGCCGGAATGAAGTTGATGAGCGCGAGCGCCACGTTGAGCCACACTGTAGAACGCATCAGATGCGCCGACGTGACCACGGGTAACCGAAGAAGCGGGACCTGAGACGTGGCTCCTTTGATCAGGGCGGCCATGAGGAGGGCGAAGGCAAGGTTGGAGATTGGTCCGGCGACCGTCAGAGCCCACTGCGTGGAACCCTCGACGGCGCGCTCGGCCATTTCCGGGCTGGAATACGAGAACAGGCCTCCGATGGGAAGCAAAAGGATGCTGCGAACCGCGAGCCCATGCCAGGCCGCGGTGATGGCGCGCGCGGCTTCGCGCCCCAGCACGGCGCCGAAGAGCAGGAACCACAGCAGGACACCGCGCCAGGCGGAGATACCGGAGAAATCCGTGGTGAGAACGCAGAAGAGAAGCAGCAGGAGGAAGAAATAGTGGATGCGGATGTGCACTCCGAACCAGCGTCCAAGCGGCAATGACCAGGCGCGCATCTCGTTCTCCCGCTTCCTTGCCGTTATTGTAGAGGGTCGGCGGTTTTTTCCAGGGAGAAACCGATGCGGGTGATTGCCGGGGAGTATCGGTCGCGGGTTTTGCACGCACCGCGGGGCCTCGATACGCGTCCCACCAGCGATCGCCTGCGGGAAACGCTGTTCAACGTGCTGGCGCCGCGGGTTAAGGGGGCAGTATTCCTGGATCTTTATGCCGGATCGGGGGCCGTGGGCATTGAGGCACTCAGTCGCGGCGCGCGTGAGGCAATTTTTGTCGAGCAGGCAGAAACGGCAAACCGCGCTATTCGGGGCAACCTGGCTTCACTCGGCATCAGGGGGAATTACGCGCTGGAACCGCGCAGCGTAACGGCCGGGCTGAGGCGGCTGGCAGAGGCGGGCCGCCAGGCGGACCTGGTGTTTCTGGATCCGCCGTATACGCAGGCTGACGAGTATGCGGCCGCGCTCAATTTGCTGGGAGGCGAGTGCAGCAGCGTTTTGGCGCCGGGGGCCCTGGTGATCGCCGAGCACGAGAAGCGGCGCGAGCTGGACGAGCGATATGGAAGGCTGGCGCGCTATCGGGTTTTGAAGCAGGGCGACGCGGCGATCAGTTTTTACCGGACAGAGCCGGATTGAGGGCCGGAGCGCCGTCCCGTGCGCAGATCGACGGTGAAGGGGACTTCGCGGTCGGTGAGGAGGTCCCAGCCGACCCCAAACAGTTCATCGCCGCGGATCTCCATGATGCGCAGGCCCTCGGAGGAGAGGCGCGGCGTTTGCCACGCCTCCCCGGTTGGTCCCCACGCCATCAATGCATGATGACTGGCGAAGAGCAGCAGATTGTGATCGAGCAGCGGGTGGACTCCCAGGAGCGGACGAAAGGCGATATGGGTGTACTGCGTTGGATCCAGGGTGTTCACCATGTAGGCATAGCCGCCGGCGACGGCGCAGAGTTCTTCGGGAGCGGGGCAACTCCATAAGCCCGTCGGCGCGGCTGGATCGGCGAAGCCCAGGGCAAATGTCGCGAGAAATTTCTCGGACTTCCCCGCGGGTTGGACCATGATTTCGAGGGCGCCGCGCTCCACTTCCTCCGCTTCGCGAGGATAGGTGTAGCAGCGCGAAGGCTTGATAAGCGGCCTCCTGGGCAGGATGTCGGCTTCCCAGGAATGGAGGAAGGCAAAGTCGACGGTCACTGATCGGGATGGAAATTCAGGATCCATTCGAGCTGTTCGGGTGTATCCGGGACCGTGAAGCCACGAGCGCGTTCGATCAGTCGCAGCGCCTGGATTGCGTCCCAGCCGAGTGCGATCATCACCGAGGCGATCAGGACGGTGGACCGGCCGATGCAGCCGCGACAATGCGCGCCGACACTCCTGCCTGTTCGCACCTGATCCCGCAACTCAGCCACTAATCGCCGAAAGGAGGCGATGTCGGAAGGCGTACATCGGTCCGGAATCGGGTAGGAGAAGAACTTCATTCCCAGCTGCGCGGCGGTTGTGCCTTCATCGGTGAGGCCCAGCTCTTCGTTGTCTTCCTGGGTGAGCAGCGACACGAGCGTATCGATGCCTGCGTCTCTGACCATTTCGAGATCGGCCTGCAGCCCATCGCTGCCGCGAGGACGCAGAACGATCGCCAGTCGCGAGGGGTCAGCCTCCCCGATCCAAAGAACAGTCTTCATTTGCCGCTGCTCATGAATTGTTCGATGCGCTCGCGGATACTCAGAACATGAACCGGAAGATCGAGGCGGCTGCCCTCTTCAACAACAGGGATAAACTTGTCGAACTCGGGGCCGGAGTGGGCGCCGGTGAGCGCGATGCGCACCGGATGGAAGAGATCTTTGCCGCTGGCGCCGGTTTCGGCCCTGATTTCGTTCATCCACGTCCTGAACTGCTCCGGGGCGACCGGGCCCGCGTGTGCGGCGACGCGCGCGGAAAAGGTGGCAAGGACCTTTTGCGATGTTTCGGTGGCCAGGATTGCGGCGTTCTCTTCGCTGGCGCGTGCAGCGGTGGGGCTGAAGCGAAAGACCAAAGCAGCTTTTACGGGTAACTCATCGAGCTGGTTGACCGCGGGCAGGAAAAGAGCCAGAAGCTTGCCGAACCACGCTTCGACCGCGGCTGTGGTGACCTGCCACTTGCCGTCGTGCGGCGGGAGCAGGCCCGCGCCGGCAAAGTGCGACCAGGCGAGTTCGGCGACGCGCTCGGGGTCGGCGGCTTTGAGGTAATGGCGGTTGAGCCAGTGCAGCTTTTCCCAGTCGAAGACCGCAGGTGAAGCGGTGACCCGCTCAATGCGGAATTCGCCGACCAGCTCCTCGAGCGAGAAAATCTCGCGCGTGCCGCCCTCCGCGCCCCAGCCCAGCAGCGCGAGGTAGTTGACCAGCGCTTCGGGCAGGATGCCCATGGCGCGAAAGCTGGCCACGGAGGTTGCGCCGTGGCGTTTGGAAAGCCGCTCGCGATCGCTGCCCAGAATCATGGACAAGTGCGCGAACTCCGGCGGCTTCCAGCCGAAGGCTTCATAAATCGCCACCTGTTTCGGCGTGTTGGAGATGTGATCGTCGCCGCGGATGACGTGCGTGATCTCCATGAGCGCGTCGTCGAGTGTGACGACGTAGTTGTAGACCGGCATGCCGGTGGAACGGACGAGGATCGGGTCGCTGACCGTTTCGTTGGGAAACTCGACCGTGCCGCGGACCAGGTCGTGGAAGCGCAGCGGGTGATCGGGGATGCGCAGGCGCACGGCGAAAGGCTCCCCGCGGGCAGCGCGCGCGGCGGAGTCAGTGGCTGCGATATTGCGGCAGCGACCGGAATAGACCTGGGGTTTATGGGCCGCGGCGGCGACGCGACGCTCCCCCTCCAGTTCCTCCGCAGTGCAGAAACAACGGTAAGCTTTGCCCTCGGCGAGCAGGCGATCGGTGTGCTCACGATAGATGCCGAGCCGCTCCGACTGCCGATACGGCGCGTGCGGACCCTCGACGCCAGGACCCTCGTCCCAGTCGAGGCCCAGCCACAGCAGATCCTCCATCAGCTGGGTTTCGTGGCGCAACTCGCTGCGGTCGAGGTCGGTATCTTCGATGCGGAGCAGGAACGCTCCGCCGGTGTGGCGGGCGAAGAGCCAGTTGTAAAGAGCCGTGCGCGCATTCCCCACATGGAGGAATCCTGTGGGCGAAGGCGCGAAGCGGACGCGGGGTGGGTCAGGAGGCATGGCCGGAATCAACTTCGATCTTATGGAAGCAACGGGTGCGGGACAACTTTTCCTGCGAACAGGAACTAGAATGAGGGGTTCTTTAGAAGTTAACGGGAGGCTTTATGTCTCTCCGCCAGGGTTTGCGATCAGGCTCTGTGCAGGTGTGTCAATCTTCTGTGAAGAAGGTATCGGCCTCGATCCTTCTTTCTTTGCCGTTGGCCGCAATTCTGGCCGCATGCGGCGGTTCCTCGACGCCCACGCAAACAACCACACCAGTTTCTCCTCCCACTTCGGGAACTGCGGATGAGCGCGCCGATGCTGTGCTGGCGCAGATGACCCAGGCGCAGAAACTGCAAATGGTGGCCGGGGGCGTGGCCAGCGATCCCAACCTCAATTACGCTTTTCCACGCGGCGCGGGTGGATGGATTCCGGGGATCGCGCAGCTCAGCATTCCTGCGTTGTATTTCGCCGATGGCAGCGTGGGCGTGGCATACAGCGTGGGGCCAGCGACCGCGTTGCCGTCTTCGATTGCGAGCGCCGCGGGATGGGATACGAATGCGGCTGTGCAATACGGCACGGTGATCGGAACGGAGCTGAGCGACTACGGAATCAACGTTAACCTTGGCGGCAACACGAATCTGATTGGACGCGAGCCGCGCGACGGCCGGACCTTCGAGACCAAGGGCGAGGACCCGATTCTGGCCGGGAAGATTGCAGCCGCTCATCTGGAAGGCGTGCAGGCGCAGCATGTGATCGCCGACATGAAGCACTACGCGTATAACGACCAGGAAACGGGGCGCACCACGGCGAACGCGATCATCGACGAGCGCGGTGGGCGCGAGAGCGATTTGCTGGCTTTCGAAATTGGAGTGAAAGACTCGAACGTGCAGTCGGTGATGTGCTCCTACAATCTGACCGGCGGCACGTACAACTGCGAGAACTCGCATCTGCTCACCGACGTTCTGAAGAACGGCTGGGGTTTTTCCGGTTTCGTGATGTCGGACTGGCTTGCGACCCACAGCACGGTGAATGCCGCCAATGCAGGCCTGGATCAGGAACAGCCGGACCAGGAATATTTCGGATCGCTGGGAACGGTGATTCAGGACGGACTGGTGCCGCAGTCGCGGCTCGATAACATGGTGCACCGCATCCTGCGCGCCATGTTTCAGGTTGGCCTCTTCGATTATCCGCAGACGATTCAGCCGATTCCCGCGGCGGCCGATGCGGCCATCGCGCAGCAGGTGGAAGAGAATGGCGCGGTGCTGCTGAAGAATGCCAACGGGCAGCTTCCGCTGAACGCCGGAGTGCAGTCCATTGCCGTCATTGGATCGCATGCCGACGTGGCCGTCCTGTCTGGCGGAGGTTCCGCGCAGGTGCAACCCGTCGGCGGACCGGCGCTGCCCAGCGTCTATCCGTGTCCGCCGTGCTGGTCGCAGGTAGTGTGGGATCCGTCGTCGCCGCTGAAGGCGATCCAGGCAATGGCGCCGGGAGCGAATGTGCAGTTTGCGGATGGGAGCAACCCGACGGCCGCGGCGTCGCTGGCCGCGTCGTCACAAGTGGCGATCGTCTTTGTGAGCCAGTGGGAGAGCGAAGGGATGGATCTGCCCAGCCTCAATCTCACCGACCTCACGGATGCCACGCCCATCGATCAGGATGCGCTGGTGAGCGCAGTGGCGGCGGCCAATCCTCATACGATTGTCGTGATCGAGAGCGGCGGAGCGGTGGTGATGCCGTGGCTCGGCCAGGTGAGCGCCGTGCTGGAAGCGTGGTACCCAGGGCAGAACGGGGGGCCGGCGATCGCCGATCTGCTCTTTGGGAAGGCAAATCCCTCAGGCAAGCTGCCGATCACATTTCCGGCGAGCGTCGCGCAGCTGCCGCGGCCGACGATTCCGACGCCACCGGACAGCACCACACCCTTTGCGGTGAATTATTTCGAGGGCTTCAATGTGGGATACAAATGGTATGACTCGCAGGGTCTGACGCCGCTTTTCCCGTTCGGGTTCGGGCTGTCGTATACGACGTTTTCGCTGACGAATCCAGCGTTGGTGAACAATCTGTCCTCCACGAGCGACCCCAATATTCAGGTGACGGTTACGGTTGCAAATACGGGTGCTGTTGCCGGCGCCGAAGTCGCCCAGGTTTATCTGGGATTGCCTGCCAGCACCGATGAGCCTCCGCATCGCCTGGTGGGATGGCAAAAGGTTATGCTGCAACCCGGCGCTTCGCAGGCGATCACCATTGAAGTGGATGAGAATGACTCATCGCACCCGTTGTCGTACTGGGACGAAACGTCGGGCGCGTGGACGCTGGCGCCGGGTCAGTACACCGTGTATCTCGGCGATTCATCGAGCGCGGCGAGTCTGACTACTGTGGGTACGTTTACGGTCGGGTCCTGATGTCACGGACGGGTGCGGCGATCCTCAGGAGGCCATGCCCAGCCCCACAAGATTTGCCGCGGCGATGATGACGAGCATCCCTGTCCACAGCAGGCGCACGGGCCGGCCACTCGCGCCACGCCACTCACCCAGAGCGAGCCCGACGATCCCGCCGAAGAGGACGTAGCCGCTCATGTGCAGCATCCAGTTGACGAAGCTCAGGTGCACGGGAATATTTGCCGCGCCCCAGGCGTAGAAGAAGAACTGGAGATACCACATGATTCCGCCCGAGGCCGCCATGCAGCTATTCAGCAACAGAGTCGGTTTCGTCTGCGACCAGTCGCGGCGCAGGGAGATGTCTTTGCGGTACGCGAGGCGTGTGAAGCAGTAGCCGAAATTCACGAGCGCTCCGCCGCCCATGATGATGACGTAGCTGGGCAACGCCGCGTAGAGCGGTTTGACGCCGGCCTGCTGCGCGGCTGCGGCGATGGGCCGCGCGGCGTCGATGGCGAAGGACATGCCCGACGAGAAAATGCCGCACATAATGGCGAGCAGGAGACCTTTGCTGAGATTGAACTCCTCGGTTCGCACGCCGAGACGCTGCTCTTTCTGGTGGCCGGCCCAGGAGACAATCGCGATGCCGACAAGAGCCAGCAGAATGCCGGACATGGTGAAGAGGCCGCTGCGGCTGGTGAACAGATACACGAGCTGTCCATGCATGATCGGCGGAACCAGGGTGCCGACCACCAGCGTGACGCCGATGGCCACGCCGATGCCGAGTGACATGCCGAGATAGCGCATGGTAAGGCCGTAGTTCACATTGCCAATGCCCCACATGCAGCCGAAAAGGAAAGTTTTGGCCAGAACGCCGGTGGCGATGCCCCCGTAAAACCCATGAAAATCCGGAAGCAGAACGAGGCTGACGATGAACGGCAGCAAAACCCAGGAGAAGACGCCAGCCACAGCCCAGGTCGTTTCCCACGACCATTTCTTCACCTTTTCGATGGGCGCGTAAAAGGACGCAGCGGAGGCGGCGCCGATCATGTGCCATCCGATTCCACCAAGAATGGCAGACGACATGCCAATTCCTTTCCGTGACCTAAACGATCTGCACTGCGGCGAGCGTGGAGACTTTGTCAGCGATCGACTGGGGCTGAAGCGAGCCTGAGGGCTGCTCGATCCGCGCCCATTGTAGGGCGAAATTGCCGAGCGTGGAGCTTTCGACGGAGCAGCGCATCACCGGCAGACCCGTGGACTCGGCTGTTAACGCATTGAGGTATTTGTTCTGGCTGCCACCGCCGACCACGCAGATGTGGTGCGGCCGATACGCCGTCATCTGCTCGATCTCGTCGAATAACGTGCCGTAGCGATTCGCCAGGCTGCGAAAGATGAGGTTGGCGTAGTGGGGAGCGGCGTCGCAACCGCCGGGCAACGGCGCAAATCCGTGCTGCCTGCGCTGTGCGTTTATGCGCGCCGGCATATCGCCAGGGGGCGGCAGAGCCGGGTCGTCCAGGTCCAGCATGTGATCAGGCGCGGGCAGCCGCTGCGCTTCCTCGATCAGGTCCGCGAGGCTCCATCGTCGATCCCGATCCCAGGTGTTCATGCATTGCCGCAGCAGCCACATGCCGGCGATGCCGCGATGAAACAGGATGCCGCCACCGGCAGCGCCGAGGTTAGTGAATCCGCGAGCAAAGGCTTCGTGGGTGCGCAGGCTTTTTGCCAGGGGCACGCCGACCAGGGACCACGTGCCGGAACTGATGTAGGCCCAGTTTCCGGGGCGCTCGGGAATGCCGGCGATGGCCGAAGCCGTATCGTGACAGGCCGGCGCGATGAGCTGCGTTGCCGCGAGAGCCGGCAGGCAGCGCAGATCGTCGCGTAGTGGCCCAAGTGACGTTCCAGGTGAGACCAGTTTCGGAGCCGCCGCGATGTCCAGACCCAGAGTCCTGAAGACCTCGCTCGACCACTGGCGGGTTTCGGCATCGATCAGTCCGGTGTGCGTGGCGTTGGTGTATTCCGCGACGCGCGTAGCGCCGAGCCAGTGCAGGATGTACTCCGGCAGGTTCACCCACGGCGCGGAGTCGGCGATGCCGCTGCGCCGATCCGCCCAGAGCTGATAAATCGTATTGATCGGCTGAATCTGCACGCCGGTGAGAGCATAAAGCTCCTCCGCGGGAAGGATGGCGTGCACTTCTTCCATCGCGGCCTGGGTGCGCTCGTCGCGATAGCAGAATGGAAGCCCGAGGGCTTGACCGGAAGCGTCGAGGCGCACATAATCGACGGCCCAACCGGTCACGCCGATGCCGGCGATGCCATCGGGAGCGAGGTCCGCACAGGCGCGAAGACCGTGCACCAGTTCATTGCAAATGCGATCGAGATTCCAGCGGAGCCCGGCGGGCCCATGATCCTGGGGGCCGTTTGCGAAACGGTGAATCATGGAGATCTGTGGAGCAGGTTCGGACCAGCGCAACAAAGAAACCCGGCAGCTCTCCGCGCCGAGGTCAATCGCGACGAGCGTTGGTTTCTCCGGGTCGGAGCCACTGCTCACCGCAGGAATGCCTCGGGCAGGCCACCGTCGACGGGAATCAGATGCCCTGTGGTGCAGCGCGTGTGCGGCCCAGCGAGGAAGAGGATGGCGCGGGCGCAGTCATCCGGTTCGATGGGCTGATGGGTGAGCGTGCGGTTCGCGTAGTAGCTCGCCAGCTGATCGCGCAGCTGGTCGTCGGTTGCCGATGCGTCGAAGGCGATCCCGTACTTCGTCAGCGACGCGATCACACGGTCGCGGGGAAACATGGTCGAGCCTTTCACAACCGTCGCGGGACTGATGCCGTTAACACGCACGTGAGGAGCGAGCGAAACGGCCAGCTCCCGCACCAGATGGCTCAGCGCGGCCTTACTCACGTCGTAAGCTTCGCTGCCGCGCTTGGGAACCACCGCGTTGGCCGAACTGGTGAGAACCACACTTCCGTCCAGATTTTCGGCGGCGAACAGCTTTGCGGCTTCTTCCGCGAGCAGATAATTGGCGGTCACGTTGAGGTCGAGGGTCGTCGACCACATGGCATCGCCGATGGCTCCCTGGGGCGAGGAAGGAAAGATTGCCGCAGTGTTGATGAAAATGTCGAGTCCGCCAAAATGTGCGACCGTATCCCGCATAGCCGCCGCAATCGAGGCGCGATCGCGAATGTCGACAGCCGTGGCCGCGATGGCTTCTTTCCCGGCGCTTGCGCGCGCCTCCCGCGCCACGGATTCGGCGCCCGCCAGATCGCGGTCGGCGATCATCACATGGGCTCCGCGCTCCGCAGCCAGCAGAGCGGTCGCGCGTCCAATGCCGCTCGCTCCCCCAACGATCAGTGCGATCCTGCGGCTGAGTTCCTTCTCCGGCGGCTGGCGGCGAATCTTCGCGTCCTCGAGCAGCCAGTACTCGATGCGAAACGCCTCCGCGGCGGGCAGCGCCACATAGTTGGTGTAAACCTCGAAGGCTTCGCAAGGCGCGGCGGCTCCAGCCTGCGGCACCGCGGTCACCGGCGTTTTTCCCGCCAGAGCGCTGGCTCCCTCCATCACGTGAATGGCGTTGGTGTAGAACTCGCCGACGACACGCGACTCGGTCCTGCTCTTGCCAAAGGAGAACATGCCGATGCCGGGGATGAGTACCACGGTCGGGTTTGGATCGCGCATGGCCGGAGAAGACGGCTCCCTGTGCTTCTGATAGTAGGCAGCGTATTCAGCACGATAAGTTTCGAGGGATGCCTCGACTTTCTGCTGAAGAGTCGCGGTATCGTCCGCGGCTCGAGCCGGAACAAACAGCGGCCGAATCTTGGTGCGAATAAAGTGATCGGGGCAGCTGGTGCCGAGATGCGCGAGAGCCGCGCCATCCTTCGCGTTGACGAAGCGCAGCACATCCGCGGAATCTGTCCAGCTTCCAATGAAGCGCTTCTGCTGCGAAACGCGTCCACGGACAAAAGGCAGCAGTTCCAGCGCAATGTTTTTGCGGTCTTCGCGCGGCTGCAGGGCCTGGCCACCGAAGATACTCGAGCCCTTACGCTCCACGTGCTCCTGAACGAACTGCCCGAGATGATCGATCATGGTGAGGGTGTTCAGGTAGCATTCGCGCTGTGTTTCTCCCCACGTGAAGAGGCCGTGGCCACCCAGCAGGATTCCATCACAGCGCGGATTCTCGCGTACGGCGCGGCGCATCATCATGGCCAGCTCAAAGCCCGGACGCTGCCACGGCACCCAGACGAGAGAGTGCTCGAAGGCGCGGTTGAACTCCTCCATCTTCTCCCTGCCGTTGCCGGCCGCGGCCATGGCGATAGCCCAGTCCGGGTGCAGATGATCCACGTGACGAAACGGCAAGAAGCCATGCAGCGGGGTGTCGATGGAGGCGACCGTGGGGTTCACGCCAAACGTGCATAGCGGATACAGGTCAACGACGGCGTCTTCCTGGGCTACGCCCCTATATTGAGACTCGATCGCCAGCAGCTTGTCGAGGTAGAGCGTGGCAAAGCCGGCGCGCTTGATGCTGCCCAGATCGCCGCCGCTGCCCTTTACCCACAGCACCTCGGTGGCCTGCCCGGTGAGCGGATCCGGCTGCACGACCTTGGAACTAGTGTTGCCGCCTCCGAAATTGGTGATACGCAGGTCGGCTCCAAACAAATTGGAGCGATACCGCAGCAACTCGGGCTCGTCGAGTGTCGCGGCTGCTTTCTCATCCCACAAATCCTGCAGATAGCGCAGCGCCGTTAGCGTCTTCATCGATTCACCGTCCCAAATCATGGCATAGCGAGTATCAATAGGGCGACAGTTTCAGAATATTGCATCCGCGATCCGGATCACTCCCATTCGCGTTGGGAATCGAATCATCGGGCGGCTGCGACTTGTTTCAATCCGGAAACCCGTGATGCGACTTTGAAACCTCAGGCGTAGGTGGCCACCGAGCGCGCATTCCGCTCCCGGCGCTCGCTCCGGATGCGCTCCACATAGCCGCTGGAGCGCAAAGCAGCGAGTGGGTCCTGCGGAAGCCCCCGGGAGGCCCGCCAGGCCTGCACCAGGGGCCGCACGTCGAACCAGAACGCATCCCGCAGGCACTCCTCTGCTTCCACCAGGCGGCATTCGTCCTGCAGGGTCGCCAAACGTTTGCGGTCAACCAGCGCGGCTTTCGCAAAAATCTCCTGTGCCGTGCAGACGGTCTGCACCATGGCTTCCACCTTGCCCTTCAGATTGTGGCTCTGGTCAATCATGAAGGCCGTACTGGCCATGGCGGAGTTGTCGGAAAGGATTTCGTGAAAAATTCGGAAGATCTGATATGGATCGATGGAGCCCAGGGTCAGGTCATCGTCGGCATAGCGGCGATCATTGAAGTGAAATCCGCCCAGCATTCTCTCCCGCAGCAGCCACGCGACGATCTGCTCGATATTCTGGCCCTGATAATGGTGGCCGGTGTCCACCAGCACGCAGGCTTTGGGTCCCGCCTGCCGCGCCATCAGCAGGGACATGCCCCAGTCCGCAAGGTCAGTATGGTAAAACGCCGGCTCGAAGGGCTTGTACTCCACCAGCAGGCGCTGATCGTCAGCCAGCTTGCTGTGCACCTCGGCGAGCGCCTCGGCCATCCATTCGATGCGGCGTCGAATGCTCTGCGTGCCGGGGTAATTGGAACCGTCGGCCAGCCACAGCGACACGTCGCGCGAACGCAGCAACTTCGCGATTGCCACTGACTCCAGCACATGCTCGATTGCCACTCTGCGCACTGCGGGATCGGGATTGCAGATCGATCCAAATTTGTAGGCCCGATTCTCGAAGAGATTGGGATTGATCGAACCGGCGCGGATACCATGCTGCGTTTCCAGGTCCTGAATTTTCTGCGTGTCGCGAAGTCCCCCAGGCAAATCCCAGGCAACGTGCAGGGCGAGGGTCGGTGCGGCGCCCGTTAATGCGTGGACCTGCGCCGCGTCGGCAAACTTCTCCTCGATGGTGGCCGCAGCCTCGGGCTGCAGGAACTTGCCGAAGCGCGTTCCGGTATTGGCGAATCCCCAGGAGGGCAGCTCAATCCGCAGCGAATTCAGCGCCAGATCGACCTGGTTTTGGTGCGCGCTCAACGCCGAATTCTCCCCATTAAAAAAAGCTCCCAGCTAGAATTTCGAGGAAGTGCCATCCTACTGCCCGGAAAATGGACGCGTCAAAGGAGAATTGCGTGATTGTCGAAGCGTATCTCGCCGGGGCCGGGATGGCGGGAAGAAGGCGAGGAGTTATCAAACATGACGCGTGTGTGCTTTCTGCTGAAAGTCCGCGCTGAGAGGATCGAGGAGTACAAGCGCCGTCACCACCAGGTCTGGCCGGAGATGCTGGATGCACTGCGGGCGGCCGGCTGGCATAACTACTCGCTCTTCCTGCGTCCCGACGGTCTTCTTGTCGGCTACCTGGAGACGCCGAACTTCGAGCAGGCGCGCGCCCGCATGAAGGAGCATCCGGTGAATGCGCGATGGCAGGCGGAGATGGCGCCATTCTTCGAGTCGCTGGAACAGGGAGCCGCTGACGCAAGCATGGCGCCGCTCGAAGAAGTGTTTCATCTCGACTGATGCCTGGCGCAGCCCATTCCTCGTTCGAGTATCCGAGTGTTCATTCCGAACCGGCCTCTCCTGCGGTTTTCCGCGCATGCGCGGGGTGGTGGGAAAGCTCCTGGACCTGTGCTCCGGCCAGCAGAAACGCGCCGACGCCGTAGGTGTAGCTCGACGACGGCAGATAATGCGCGGGCGCCGCGCCGGTCTGCTGAATGTTTCCTAGCCGTCCATCCGCATAGATCTGTTCAACAAGCCCGCGCCATGCTTTCGCGATCACCGGCATATACGTCGCGCGATCGAGCACGCCGCGATTCACACCCCATGCCAGCGCGAAGGCGATCAGCGCGGATCCCGAGGTCTCGGGTTGTGGATAGTCGGTTGGGTCGAGCAGGTCCGAGTGCCAAAGGCCGCTCCGCGCATCCTGGAGAGCAAGGACGGCTGTGGCCATTTCCCGTAGCTGCGCCACATATCTTTCGCGACTCGGATAGTCCCTCGGCAAGTACTCAAGCGTGCGCGCGATGCCGCCCATGACCCATCCATTGCCGCGGGACCAAAAGATCGGATTGCCGCGCTCGTCGGTCTTATGCGGGAAAGTGATGTCGCGGAAATAGAGATGACGCTGCGGGTCATAGAGCAGGTCCGATGTCTCCCACCAGTGCTTGTCGACGTAATCCAGATACTTCGCATCGTGCGTCGCCGCATACATCCGCGACCACACCGGAGGCGCCATAAACAGCGCGTCGCACCACCACCAGGGAATCTGCGCCTGCCCCGGCGGAATCGGGGCAGTGCCGCCGGAGAGCAGGTCGTCGAGTGCCGCACGGGTCGGCGCAATCTTCTCCGGCGCCGGCTGCAGCAAATACAGCTCGAGGAAGGTCTGTCCGACGCTCTGATCGTCAGCGTTTGGATGTTCGGAACGGAGCTGCCACTGAAACTTCTCCGCCATCGCCTCCATCGCATCGCGATACCGGGGATCATCAAGTCCGGGAGACGCAGCCATGAAGCCGGTGTACAGAACACTCCACGTCCAGATGCGATCGAAATAAGGCTGCGACCAGCTCAGTTCCCAGTCCGCGACTTTGCGCATGGCGGCGCGAACGTCGGCGGGACGCAGGGATCCCGACAGCTTCGCCTTCGGCCCGGGATTCGCGGGAGCATCGCCGAAATGCCGGGCGATATCGCCATCGATGCCCTTCTGGTCCTGTGGCGAGATGGCTTGCGTGCCGGACGGCGGAGCGGTTGTCGATGTTTGCGCGAGCAGCGGAAAAGCAGCGATCAGGAGGCACGGGGCGAATTTCAGGAGGCGCGGGGCGAATTTGCGAATCACAGTTCTCATCCTTCGGTGGAATTTCACTGATGCGGTCTTGCTTCCTCGCCAGAGTTCCCGGCCGGCGCGATGCGCAGCGGGCCCAGGATCCCCGAGGGCAGCGGAACGAGGTGATCCATATCCTGCGGCGTGAAACGCTGGCCATAACGTAGCCAGAGCAGCCGGTAGTCCTTCGGCGCGCGCCCCGCCAGCTCGTTGATGGCAGTGTTGGCGACGACAATCTTCAGTTCGTTGGGGCCTGTGTGCAGAAACTGCCCGATGTCCAGAGTGAAGGGCGGATGCCACACCGATCCCGCCCGTGTCCCGTTGACGTAGACGATCGCCGCATCGCGCAGCGGTGCGTCAAGCCAGGTGCGCATGCCGGGCAGATTGAGCTTTGTGCGCTGAACCGGCGCACCGACGCCGAAATCGAGGATCGCCGCACCGGCGTGCGCGACAGCCTCCGGAATCTCCACGATCCGGGTATAGGTCACGGTGCCGGAGTAGTACAAAGTGGGCTGGTCATCGCTCCAGGAATGCAGCGTCCGCATGGTTTCGCTGAAACCTGTCTTGTCAAAGGTAACTTTCCAGTTGTGGGCGAGATCTATGGGCGCGAAATGTGTAGCTGTGTCCGTTACTGTATCCGCTGCCAGAACGCTGTCGGAGAAAACCACCACGCGCGATTCATAGGGAGCAAGGTCCAGGTTGAGCACCGGTCTGTTGCCGGCGCTGGAAACTTTTCCGCTGAATGGGTCCCACCACCCGGCCTCGCGTTTCGATGTGCGGAATGTGGCATTGAATCGATGGGGGCGATTGTCCGTGTTCGCGATGAAATAGATGTCCGCGTCCGCAAGCCGCCGATGGATGAAGCTCACCTCCGGAGTGACTGGATCCAGAGCAACATCCGGTTGCAGAAAGCTGGCTATGACTGCGCCGAGTTCGGAAGTCTTCTCGACCAGCTTTGTATTCTTCGCGTCGGGTGCAAACAATGCGCGGGAAATTTGCTGGACGTGCGCACTGTCGCGCGGCGACTCCAGAAATCCTGGCGCGCGGGAGGGCAGACTTTTTGTCGCGAGAACCACCCCTCCGTTGCGCGCATAATCCTCGATCTTTCGATACGTGGCCAGCGGCAGGCGCTCGATATTGGGGATTACTAACACCGGGTAGTGAATGCCTACGCGGTCGATCGCTGCCGAGTCGATGAAGTCGAAGTTATACCCCGAATCGAGAATCGCGGGGACGAGGTCCGGCCCCAGCAGGTTCGGCATCTGATCGCTTACGGTTGCCTCACCCAGTCTGAAGCGTGCCTGGGCGTCCTCCTCCGGCAGAAGCACGGCAATGTCATTGGCGGGCTTGCCCTGACGCAGCAGCCAGCTCATCCTTGTCATATACTCTGTCACGTCAGGCATCACCACCCACCAGGGATTGTGGCTGTTGAAGACCGCCGCGGCATAAAACGACCAGCCCGGTTCGCCTGCGGAAGGCGGCGAGTAAGGCCATCCGTGGCCCATCAGCTGGTTGATGCCCTGCAGAAAAAAGGTGTCCGCCTCGGCTTTCATGTCGAGCGGCGTCGCGCGAAAGGGCGGCGAATGTAGCCAGGTCCAGGTTTCCGACGAGGTCACCGGCCGCCCATAGACGTGGCTCGCCGACGTGGCCCAGCGCGTGTAGGAGAATGGCCCGTGCCACTGCGAGCCTTCACCCTCGGGCAGATCGACGCGCGCGTTGCTGGAGAGCGTGACCGCGGGGATGCCGTAGCTCTGCGAGCGAAACAGGGTGTGGTGCGTGCGCGCCCACGCATTGATCGCCGCCAAATAGTTCTCGTCGATCAGCTCAGCCAGCGTGCGTCCCCAGTCGTAGCGCAGGTCCGCGGCTTCCGGCGTGGTCCCGGCAATCAGTTCCGGAAGATGCGGTGTTAAATCGTAACCGCGGCGGTTGCGAAACTCGCTGAGAAAGGCCGGCGTCCAGTCCGATTCGTACACCTCAAGGCTGTCGCTGAAGACCGAGTAGGGCGGATGATCGCCAAAGGCCCGGACCAGAGGTTCAGCCACATTCTTCAGGTGGTCCTGAGCCGCGGATGCGCTGAAGTGGTCGATAACGAACCCTTCGGCGCCGTTGGCGGAGCGTTTCACCTGCTGCCCGGTGCGGCTCGAGATAAAGAACAATGCGACCTGTGGTCCGGTGAGCCCCGAAGGCAACTCCAGGCGGCCTTCCCTTATGTTCTCGACGGGCCGTGCGTGCTCGGCGTCGTAGTGGTCGGTTGTTCCGGTCGTGACGAACGCTGCCAACACGGTTTCGCCGTTCTCGGTCGATGGCATAGCGACTGAGGTTTCATCCGAGGAGACAGGAATGGCCACGACGCGCAAGCGTCCAGCCGACTCCGTTACAGGAACCCACGCTCCGCCGTATGGCCATCCGCTGCCAAGCGTGATGCTCACGCGCATGCCGAGATCGTGGCCGGTATTGGCAGCGAAGCTGACCATGCTCAGAAACTCCGGAGACAGGAATTTCATATTCCGAAACCCTGTCTGCGGATCGTCGAGCGCCAGAGGGTAAACAGGCTGAATCTCCACACCGCCGATGCCCCCTGCTTTCATTGTCCGCATCTCGCGGGCGAGTTCGTCTCGCTCGACCGCCGGGCCAAACCACCACCAGCGCATCATCGGGCGAGCGTCCGGAGGGGGCGATGCGAAAGTGCGGCGCAGCGCAGCGAGCGAGCCAGGCGGCGATGAAACAGGAGAAGACGCCGGTGCAGGCGGCTTTTGTGCCGGGGCACCGGGAGCAAGCGCGAGGCCGAGCGCCATCACGCCAGGCAGCGACCTGGACAAGCGAATCATGGATGCGGCAATGCTCCGACAGGGGACCATCCTACGCTGGGCGCGGTCGCGGATTCACCTGGAGCCCGCAAGCAACGACGTGCGGCGTTCGCTGCCGGTGCTGAGACAATTTGCGGCCGATCAGTGCAGGGTGAGAATCCCGCCTTCACCTTTCGTAATTGCCGTCCCGTCGACGGCCCGAACTGTGACCTTTTCTCCCGAGACGTCGGCGTTGCTGATCAGCAGCCCATGCTGCGCGTCGATGGTGACATTCTCCAAAACGACGTTGCGGATGGGCGCCTCCGGCAATCCGGCAATCGTCCCTGCCGAAACGATGTCCGTGGCTGTTACGTTTTCCAGTGTAATGTCGTGAAAATGAGGCGTCAGCCGGGTGACGGGCTGCGGCGGATCCGGATCGGGCGGCAGGATTCTCGGATAGTACTCACTGATGACCAGCGCGTTCTTCACGTTTTTCATGTCGATATCGCGGAAAAAGAGCGGTCCGACATCGTTGCCGCGATCGCGATTAGCCTTGATGCGGATGCCGTTGTCGGTCCCATCGAAGTGAATCCGCTCAGCACGAATGTTCTGCGCACCGCCTGCGATCTCGCTGCCGACAGAAAGACCGTGTCCGTGAAGAAACGTGCAATCGGTAATCGTGATATCGCGGCTTGGGTCGTCCGGGCCGGGCGAGTTGGCTTTCCCCGACTTGATGGCAACATCGTCATCGCCAGTGTCGGCGAAGACATGATCGATACGGACGTTGGACGAGGAGAAGGGATCGATGGCGTCGGTGTTGGGCGAATGTTGAGGCGCCAGGACCTTAATGTTCCGAATCGTCACATCATCCGAGTAGTAAGGAACCAGCTGCCACATCGGTGAGTTCTGGATGGTCACGCCCTCGACCAGCACGTGATGGCAGTGGTCGAAAACGACCAGGCGGGGCCGAGTGTGGTCAGACCCCATGACACCGTGGTCGCCGATCGCACGGGCCTCCTGCCACCAGCTTTCTCCGGCTCCGTCGATCACGCCCTCACCTGTGATGGACACATTCGTCGCATTGGTGGCGCTCACCAGAGACTGCAAACCAGGCGCGCGAAATTCCGTCTTCGGTGGGTAATCCTGATGATCGGAGGAACCGAGCAGCGTTGCGCCCTTGTCGAGTTCGAGAGTGATGTTGCTCTTCAGCACGATGGGTGCGCTCAGCCAGGTGCCGGCGCTGAGCCGCACAATGCCGCCACCACGCTGCTCGCAGGCGTCGATGGCTGCCTGAATCGCGGCGGTGTCTTTCGAGGTTCCATCCACTTTGGCGCCGTAGGTGTGCGGATCGCAGGTTGTGGACGAAGCCAGCGCGCTCGCGGGAGACGCCACGCAAACAGCGACCAGGACAAATCCTGAGAGCAGGCAGAAGCGAAGCGGTTTCGTTTGCATTATGAGAGTCTCCTGAGGAGCAGACAGGCCAAATCGCGAAACCAATGATACGCTGGTAGGGCTTCAGTGGTCATACCACTCAGGCCGTTTCCCGGGTTGCAAGAGGGACATTGTTTCTGCCAGGATCGTGCCGCTATGAATCCTTTCCGCTCCGATCGTCGCGAAATCCTGCGCATCAGCGCACTCGGTTTGGGAGCCGTCGTTGGCTCCGCGCTGCCTGAAGCGCACGCCACTCCTCATTCCACGACCCCGGCTGTGGGGCATGGCCTTTTCGATGTTCGCGCCTATGGCGCCGTGGGCGATGGCAAGGCCGTGGACTCGCCGGCCATCAACAAGGCGATCGAAGCGGCCGCGGCCGCGGGCGGGGGAACGGTAGTATTCCCCGCGGGCACGTGGCTGAGCTTTTCCATCCGGCTCAAGAGCCATGTTGGGCTTTATCTTTCCCAAGGTGCGACGATCGTCGCCGCGGACTCGCCGCTGCCGGGGTCGACGACCGGCTACAACGGAGGGACCTACGATGCAGCCGAGTCCAACACGCCCTGGGAGGATTACCAGGATTATGGTCACAATCACTGGCACAATTCCCTGATCTGGGGCGAGGGCATCACTGATATCAGCATTACCGGGCCCGGCACCATCTACGGCAAGGGCCTCAGCTTCGGCGCGAACCGCGCTGCGCGGGGAAACTACCCCATTTATGTCGCAGAGCAGGCGGGCGTGGGCAACAAGAGTATCGCCCTGAAGAATTGTCACAACGTCCTGTTGCGCGACTTCTCCATTCTGAAGGGCGGCCACTTCGGGCTGCTGCTGACGGGCGTCGACAATCTGACGATCGACAACCTCACCATCGACACCGATCGCGACGGCATGGACATCGATTGTTGCCGCAACGTCCACGTCTCCAACTGCACCGTCAATTCGCCCTGGGACGACGGCATTTGCCCGAAGAGCAGCTATGCCCTGGGCTATGCAAGAGCAACGGAAAACGTGACGATCACGAACTGCTACGTCACGGGTACCTACGAACTGGGCAGTGTGCTCGATGGCACCTTCAAAAAATTTGCGCCGGACTCGCGCGGCGTCGGGCGCACAGGCCGCATCAAGTGCGGGACCGAATCGAACGGCGGATTTAAGAACATCGCGATTTCAAACTGCGTTTTCGACACCTGCAACGGTCTCGCTCTGGAAAGTGAAGACGGAGCGCTCTGCGAAGATATCGCTGTCTCGAACATCACCATGCGCGACATCGTTTCCGCGCCCATCTTTGTGCGTCTCGGAGCGCGCCTGCGCGGCCCGAAGGAAACCACCAAAGTTGGAACGATGCGGCGCATCCTGATCAGCAATCTGACGAGCTATAACTGCGCATCCAGGCTTTGTTCCATCCTCAGCGGCATCCCCGATTACGCGATCGAGGACGTCAAGCTCGACAACATTTACCAACATTCTGTCGGCGGCGCATCGCAGGATTCGCTCGCTATCCGTCCCCCCGAAGACGAAAGCAAGTATCCGGATCCCGGCATGTTCGGGGCGATGCCGTCTCAGGGTTTCTTCCTGCGCCATATCCGCAACCTCGAGTTCAGCCATGTAGAGGTCGCAGCGGCGTCACCCGATCCGCGCCCCAGCTTTTATCTGACCGCCGTGAATCGCGCCGACTTCATCGCCGTCACTGCGCCTAAGGGGGTTGCTGCGTTTCATCTGGACAACGTGACGGACCTGCGCATTCTGCTGAGCCGGGCGGCAAAAGACACGCAGCTGGACAGTGCAGACAATCAAACCCTGTAGCACCCGGCGCAGAATGCTGGCCATCGTGCGTGCAAAACTGTTGCCAGGGTGGCCAAACGTGTCCGTGCGTGGTCTGACCAAACAGCCGCACGTCCGGCTCTTCGACGAAGATCGGTTGATTCAAAGGCGAAGTGGTTTTTGGGTCTGGACCAACAGTAAGA
>JASHPM010000528.1 GCA_030038115.1 Acidobacteriaceae bacterium
AAGAACGATGAGGATCAGGATGGCCAGCGGCCAGGCAAAGCGGTCGATTTCTCCGCGCTGCCAGAGAGGCCAAAGCTGGCGCCATGCCCGCAGCCAGCTCAGGGCGAAAAGGACGAAGCCGGCGGCGCCGAGTTCGAGGGCGATTTCGAGGAAGCCGTTGTGGGCGTGGACGACGATGAAATGCACGGCCGAGGAGACCTGGAGCGATGGGCCCTGCATGCCACGCCAAAAGGCGTCGTATCCATAGCCGAGAAGAGGACGCCGGCCGATGAAACGCGCGACCTGAGCCCAGATGGCGGTGCGTCCGGAGAAGGTGGGGTCGCGTCCGATGACCGGAGCAAGCCGATGGACATTGAGGATTAAAGCGGCGCCGACAGCGATGACGGCGAAGGGAGCAGCGACGGCGAAGACGAGTCGGAGGCGCTGGCCAGCGTGGCGGGCGATGGCCAGCAGGAGCCAGAGGAGCAGGAGAGCGGCTTCGATCATCCACGCCGCGCGGGAGCCGCTCATGACGAGAACGAAGAGAAAGAGGGCAAGGGCGATGAGGCGAGCGGGCCGGATGAGGCTGCGGCGTTCGCCAAAGAGGATGACCGCGGAGGCGAGGACCATGATGCGGCCACAGGCGTTCTTCTGCGTGAAGACGCCCTGCCAGTCGGTGGCGTGACCCGGGGAGTGGTCGAGCCCGACCGATGGAGCCAGAACAACGACCGCGATGGCAGCGAGGGCAAGAGCGGTCATGGCGAGGCGAAGGATTGCGAGCTGGCGCGCCGGGGAGAAGCGCGTGGCGAACCAGAGCGAGAAAAGCGCGGCGAGAGCGAAGGGCAATGCGCGGCGGAGGGTGAGCAGAGGGTCGAGGGACCAGGCGGTGGAGGCGATGGCGAGAACGGCGAGCAGGGCGATCCAGGGGACTTCGCGAATCCGGCCGAGGACGAGACGCGGGCGGCGCAGGATGAGCGCAAGGATGAGAGTGTACGCGATGGCCTGAGAGGCGATGCCGCCCATGGTGGTGAGGCCGGAGGGAGCCGCGGCAGTCATCTCAAGAGATTGCGGGGGGGCGATGCCGGGAATGGAGCCCTGCATGGCGAAGAAAGCGAAGAGGGCGGCGCAGGCGAGGTCTTCGAGGGAAAGAATGCGAATCTGCGGGAGCCGGGCGGGGTAGCGGCGTGGGGTCATCAGTGAGCGTAGATGAGGGCCGAGCCGGCGGCGGCGGTGATGTCGGCGAGGCCGAGGGAGATGTTTTTCGCGAGGCTGAAGGGGACATAGAGGATGTCGTTGGCCTGCAGGGGGACGTCGGGATCGCGGCCGCGTTCCATGTCGCGCAGGGACAGGTCGACAGACTGGGACTGGCCGTCGACGTTGCGGACGAGGCGCACATGCTTTTCGCTGGCGGTTTTGGAAGCCCCGGCGGCGAGAGCGATGGCCTGGAGGACGGTCAGCTTCGAGTCGTTCTGCATGACGTAGCCACCGGGGTGAGCGACGTCGCCGAGAACGTAGACGATGCCGGCTTTGGGCACGATGACGACGTCGCCGGGGCGCACGAGGACATCGGCGTTGAGGGCGTCGTCGGCACGGTTGGGGAGGAAGGCGCGGATACGCTCGCCGTCCTTTCCGCCGCGCTCGATGACGATGTGGCGATCAGCGTACTCGGTGAGTCCGCCGGCGAGGGAAAGCACATCGATGAGGCTGCGCGGCGCGGTGAGGCGCACGGTTCCGGGATGAGCGACCTGACCCAGAATTGTAACTGTCTGTGTGGCGTATTCTTCGACAAAGACGGAGACTTCGGGGTGGAGAAGGAAGTTGCCGTCGCGGTATTTATCGGCGATGCGGGCCGCCGCAGCGACGGGCGTGAGTCCCTGGACGGAGACGTTGCCGGCGAGGGCGAGGACGATTTCACCGGAGTCGAGGACGCGGGTGCGCTGGTCGAGCTCGGATTCACGAAGGACCGTGATGCGGAGCAGGTCGCCGGGCCCGATGAGGAGACTTTCGGACGACGCGGGACCGGGGGCAGCCGGGACCGCAGACTGTGCGGATGCGGTACCCGCGGGCGGCGGGGTTGCGGCGGCAGGTGGCGTGGAGAGCGAATCCTGGGACGGAGCGATGGAAGCGGGGGGCGCGGAAGAAGCAGGCTGCTGAGCATGCGCGGCGACCAGGCAGCCGATGAGAGCGGAACAGAGGGCGAGGCGGCGGGGGAAATCAGGCGTGCGCACAGGCAACTCCGGGAGGGGCGCTCTCAAGGATGACGCCGAGGACGGCGTGATCGGGGACCTGGCGGCTGAGGGCGTGATATGCGGGGAGGACTTCGTCGCGTTTCGTCTCTCCGGCGCGAGCGGTCATCAAAACGGCGTCGGAAAGCTGCGCCAGCACGAGCGCGTCCGCGAAAAAGGCCGCGGGACTGTGGATAACGATGAAACTGAACTCGTCGCGCCAGGCGGCCAGCAGGCCGGTCATGCGCGAGGAAGCGATGAGTTCGGGAGGAAAGGGCGGGCGAGCGCCGGCGTGAACCACGGAGAGGAGCGGCAGGCCGGCAATGGATTGGG
>JASHPM010000529.1 GCA_030038115.1 Acidobacteriaceae bacterium
AGGGCAAGATTGCCACGGAAAACCGCTATCCCAATCAGGTGGTGGTGAGCGGCGAGAAGAGCGTCTACTCGGACCTTCCCTTCAACTTCTTCATGCAGCGCTATACCGACAGCTTTGCTGCCGAAATCGAGGCCTTCACCGAGTCGGTACTAGAAGACAAGCCCATCGCCGTGACCGGAGCCGAAAGCCGCAAGCCAGTGGTGATGGCGCTGGCGGCGGGAAAATCCAGCCAGGAGCATCGCCCGGTCCGCCTCAGGGAGATCCGCGCGTAGGGGTCAGCGGGCGGTGGTGGCGAGGGTGCGGATGGGGAGGGAGAGCAGGGCGTCGGTGACGCGATCGGCAGCGTGGCGGAGGACGTCGCCTTCGGCGGCGAAGTCGCCGGTGATGCACTGAATGCCGAGGGACTGGATGCGATCAACGTCGGCAATGGTGATCTCCGCGCCTTCGGCGGCATAGCGCTCACGGATTTCTGGGGAGACGGGGGCGGTGTTGAGGAGCGCGTAGTCGAAGAGGGAGCGGCCGGCATGCTCGTAGATGCGCTCGATGTGCTGCGAGGCGGTGAGGTGCAGGCTCTCGTTGGCCTGGGTCATGAGGTTGCAGACGAAGACGCGGGTGGCCTGAGCGGCGCCGAGGGCTTCGGCAATGCCATGAACCAGAAGGTTAGTGATGATGCTGGTGAAGAGGGAGCCAGGGCCAATGGTGATGAGGTCGGCGCGGGCGATGGCCTCGAGGGTTTGAGGCGGCGGGGGCGGATCAGGCGGTTCGAGCGTGAGCTCGACAATGCGCTGGCGGCTGGCTGTGATTTTGGTCTCGCCGCGAACGAGGGAGCCATCTTCCATGCGGGCGGCGACGGTGACGTTGGCGGATGTAGCGGGGAAGATGTGTCCACGCGTGGCAAGGATCTCGGCGGAAAGACGAACGGCCTGGGCGAAGTCGCCGGTCATCTCGGTGAGGGCGGCGATGAAGAGGTTGCCGAAGTTATGGCCGCCCAGTTCGGTGCCCTTGCGGAAGCGGTAACGGAAGAGCTGGGAGATGAGGCGCTCATCTTCGGAGAGAGCGACCATGCAGTTGCGCAGATCTCCAGGCGGCAGCATGTTGAAATCGCGGCGGAGGCGGCCGCTGGAGCCACCGTCGTCGGTGACGGTGACTACCGCAGTGAGGTCGGCAATGACGGGAGCCGGGATGGGCTGGGCGAGCAGGCCGGTGGAGTGCGGGACGCGGAGCTTAAGGCCGCGCAGGAGAGTGGAGAGGCCTGTTCCTCCGCCGATAGCGACGACGCGCAGGCCCGCGGAAGGGGTGGAATTCGCAGTTTTAATGCTCACCGAAATGAAAAAGAGCGTCCGCCTACGAGTCTAAACCAGGCGCCGGAGCAAAAGACGATCAACCGGTTTCGGGGTAGAGGAGCTCGGTGAAACGGGGGTCGTCGGCCATGTCGACGAAGTCGGGGTCGCTGCGCGCCTGGATACGATTGGAGGGATTGAGGGCGATGGCGCGGGTGAGATGGTCGAGCGCCTCTTCCGCCTGGCCGGTGATGCTGCTGAGCAGGGCCATGCCGTAGTGGGCGAAGTCGGCTTGAGGCGCAGCAGCAAGGATGGCTTCGAACTGGTCGCGGGCTTCTTCATACGAGCCGGCGTTGAGCAGCGAGACAGCGTAGTCGTACTGTTCCTCGGGCGTGGCGAAGCTGAGAGAAGACTGGGCGCAGTTGCGCGCGCAGACGCTGAGGTAGACGCGGGAGCGCTCGAGAATTTCGGGTGGAGCTTCGCGGGAAAGCTTGTCGAAGAGGACGCGGGCTTTCTCGAACTTGCCCTGCTGCATAAGCTGGAGGGCGTTCTGGTAGTCCTGGAGAAGCCGCTGGTTCTCGCCGGAAGGTTTGGCGGCGGGCGAGCGGGGCGAGCGGCGAGCCGTGGATGAACCGCGTGCTTCCTGCATTCGGGCCATAGCGATCTGCCTCGGAGACGCAGCCGGGGCACGCGGCGTCTTCCTGCAATCTACAGACAACGTTTTATACGCACAATGCGGCGCGGCGTCAAATGAGCGGGCAAGGCGAAGGGTTTGCGGCCTGACTTCGATCGGGAATTTGCTCTTGTGGCGTAAGGCGCGAAGAATGGAAACAGGACTCCATGGCGCGGGCGGGGATCAGAAATCTAACCAGTGTGGCGGCAACGGCGGGGCTGTGCGCGCTGACGCTGTGGGCGGAGAAGAAGCCGGCGCCGGTTCCGCCGACCGATCTGAAGCCGGCCGCACGGATCGAAGTGGCACCGCTCGGATACCAGCCACCGGGAACGTTCTATCTGACGTATCGGTTGTCGTCGGAGGCGCTGGGGTTTTTCGACGACGACCATCTGCTGTTCACGTTTCGGGTGGGCGGTTTGCTGAAGCGAGTGCCAGGCGATCCGGCGAACGACGACGATCAGCAGATTCGGGCAGTGGTTCTGGATACGGGCACGGGCAAGGTGGTGAAGCAGACGGAATGGCGGATGCATGACCGCGGGCAGTATCTGTGGCCGTTCGAAGAGGGGAAGTTTCTGGTGCGGCAGCGGAATTCGCTGTTCGTGACCGATACGTCGCTCGCATTAGAGCCGTACATGGTGCTGAGCGCGGGATTGCGGGTGCTGCAAATCTCGCCCGATCGCAAGCTGATGGTGGTGGAGACAGACGAGCCGGGGCAGCAACTATTGGAGGCGGAGCCGAATCATTTGGGAACGGGACAGCCAGTGAAGGTGAAGATTCTGGCGGTGGGGTCGAAGACGGTGATTGCGGAGAGCGAGGGTGAAGCTCCGATTCTGCTGCCCCTGATGGGAGACGGGCTGCTGGATCTACTGGAAGGGAGGCAGCCTGGGTATTGGGCAATGCGCGACGTGCCGTTCCATGGCGCTGCGAGGACGGTGGCGCAGGTGAAGTCGGGGTGCCGGCCGCAGGTGAAACCGCTGAGCGCGACGGTGGTGCTGGTGGAGGGCTGCTCTCTGGAGGGGAACGACCACGCCATCGATGTGATTTCGATGGATGGCCGGGATCTGTGGCGGGACCGCTGGGAGAATCGGTACGTGTGGGCGTGGTTCGATACGGCGGAAAACGGCAGCCGGTTCGCGTACGAGTCGATCGTGGTAAGCCGGCCGATCAGCGCGTTCGACGCGCTTTATCCGGAGGACATTTCGGGGCAGATGGTTGGGGTGTACGACACGGACAGCGGGAAGCTGGTTCTGGTGAAGGATGTATCGCCGGTGCTGACGGCGGGACAGAATGTAGCGCTGTCGCCGGATGGGAAGCGGTTCGCTGTGCTGCGGAATGGGGCCATTGAGATTTACGATTTGCCCCCGGTGGAATAGCAGGGAGCTGGGAGCGGGGAGCAGGGAACAGGGAACAGGGAACAGAAAGCGGGCTGAGGGGAATTGCTCAAGCCCGCAAAGCGGCTCAGCTATGGAAGAAGCGCGCAGGTGCTGTGCAGCATGAAGGGTTTGGCTGGGTCATCCGCGGGCGGGGCGTGGAAGGCCTTCTCCAGATCCTTTGTCCCCACCGGAGGCTGGAAGTTGTAGACGTTTCCGGAGCAGACGAGTTGACCGTTGACGCGAAAGACGGCGTAGGTGTCGACCGCGCCGCCGCCAAAGGTCACCTTGGTCCCGAAGATACTGCTTTTATGGTTGACCGATCCGCCGGATTCCAGAGCCTTGAGCCAGAGCACATGCTGCCAGCTGGGGCTGGGTCCGGTGGATCCATTGCCAGTGAAGCCAATCTGCTTCGCGACTTCATCGGCGGAGAGGGCAGAGGCGAGGTGGGAGGGTGTGTTCTCGGGCGCGGTTTGAGAACCCGCGGCCGCGTCGGGAGAGTTGGCGGTGGAAGTGGGTCCTGAACTTCCCAGGGTGGTTTTGAGGAAAGCATCCATGCTGGCGATGACGCTGTCGATGTCCGGAGTGTCTTTCGCGGCTGCTGCGGAGTCACCGGATTTTGAAAAGGCAGCTTTCGCGGCTTCGCACTTGTCATAGGAAGCGTACAGGTTATTCAGATTTTGGAGATAGGGCGAATTGGCATTGTCGACCGCGCCGAGGGAGTTGGGGTTGTAGAGTTCCGGCACGAGGACCATCACGTTGAGGGCCCGCAACTGACGGGCGACTTCATTGAGGAGCGCCGGATTCTCGACGGTGCCGACGACGGAGGTGACCGCCTCGCTTTTATTAAAGAGCTGCATGACGGTTCCCAGAGCTGAGGCAGCCTGGCCGGGAGCGGTGAGATCAGCGACACCCAGGCCGCGCGCTTTGAGACCCGACCCGGGCGTGGTTCCCTGCTGTCCGCTTTCACTCTTCGTTTCAGGAGGGGCAACGCAGACTTTGTCGGCTCTGGCTTCGAGAGCGCTCATGGATGCCATGTCGGAACGCCATAGCTGAAAGTCGGCGAGGAGCGTGCTGTCAGAGGAGACAAGGACGATGCCGGGAATGGTTTGGCCACTATTGCTGATGGCGCAGGGGGCGTGGGAGCCGGGCGGCGCGGGGGTGACTTCGCCCTGATAGAGGTAGCGGGCGATGTCGCAGGCGATGATCTGGCCGTTCTCCTCAACGGCTTTGTAGGTAAACATCTCCGTCTCGATAGAGAAGGGGCCGTTGGCAGATTGGTCCGTTCCTGCGGTGTTGGACAGGGCCAGGGATCCGGACGAACTGGAGGAGCTGGACTTCGAAGACGGCTTCTTTGACGAGCTTTGTGCGGCAGCCAGGGCGCAGCATAGGCACAGCGCCGTAAGAAGGGATATCGTGGAGCGAACAGACGATCGATTCATAGCCGTGTTGACCCTCATGCCTTGAGACACAGAACTAAAAAATTAGGTGCGGTCTGCTGGAGCGGAGCGGTAGCCGGCTCATCGTCCGCGGAGGAGAACGTGGGGGTACTCCGGGAACGGCGGTAGTGCGAAAGGACCGGGCGCAACAGAATCCAGCAGGGGGGTTTCATTAGCATAGGCTAAAGCTGTGGTTTGTGGAGTACTGAATTTGAAAAACGGGTTGGGTTTGGTTCCCCGTCCGATCCGTTCCTTCGGCGAGAGACGCCCGCAAAGGGACTTGTTGACATCTCACTGGTCCGGGTGACATTCTCATAAGTTTTGCCGGGGGTGGTGGATTATGAATCCTCCAGGTGTGGCTGGAGCGGAGACGAGGAAACAGGCGGGTGAGCCGTTGACGGTGGCGCAGCCATTTCTGATCCAACAAAAATGGGACGCTTACACGGAAGAGCAGCATGCGGTTTGGGCGGAGCTGGTGCGGCGGCGGATGCCGCAGCTGCGGGAGCATGCGGCCGAGGAATATCTGAATGGGTTTGAGCAGATCGGACTGCGGGAGGACACGATTCCGAACCTGAGCGAGGTGAATCGGCGGCTGGGGCCGCGGACGGGATGGAATGCGACACCGGTGAGCGGATTTTTGCCGCCGGATGCGTTCTTCGAGATGCTGGGCGCGCGGCAGTTTCCGACGACGACATACATTCGGAGCCGGGAGTCGATGGAATACACGCCGGAACCGGACATTTTTCACGACGTATTTGGGCACGTGCCGATGCATGCGCATCCGGTTTTTGCGGATTTTCTGCAGCAGTACGGACGTGTGAGCGCGGCGCTGATGCACGACAAGGACAAACTGGAGCGCATGGGAAGGCTGTTCTGGTTCACGGTTGAGTTTGGCGTGATCCGGCAAAAGGGCAAGGTGAAGCTTTACGGCAGCGGCCTGATTTCGTCGCATGGCGAAGGAACGCACGTGATCGAGGGAAAGCCTGAGATTCGGGATTTCAATCTCGATCAGGTGCTGGAGCAGAAGTTTCTGGTTTCGGAAGAGCAGAAAGTGCTCTATGCGGTGGAGTCGTTCGACCAGATTTACGAGGCCGCACAGGAAGCGGAGAAGCGGCTGAGCTGAGACAGCGTTCAGCGCTCAGTTATCAGCGTTCAGGGAAAAACCCAGCCGCAGGTTTAGTCGACGGCCAGGGAGAGCTGGTGCCGCAAATCCGCGCCGCGCACCCAGAAGATCACATCCGTCGCGATGTTGGTTGCGTGGTCCGCAATCCTTTCCAGGTTCCGCGAAATCAGAATCGCCGGCAGCGCCTGGTCCGCCGTCTCCGGGTGCTCCTGGATCACCTTCGTCAGATCGGTGATAGCCACGCGATTCATGCGGTCGATCTCGTCATCCATCTCACGCACGGACTCGGCCACCAGGGCATCGCCATCCAGCAGCGACTGCAGGGCGGTGCGGATCATACGGCCGGCAAAATCGCTCATCCCGGCAATGTCCACGGGCAAATCGATGGGGTCCTGCTGGAGCAAATCAAGGGTGCGAGTGGCGATGCTGACGGCCATATCGCCGATGCGTTCGAGGTCTCCGTTAATCTTGATGACCGAGAGGATGAAGCGCAGATCGATGGCCATGGGCTGCTCGCGCGAGAGGAGCTCGTAGGCCATCTCGTCGACTTCGCGCTGCGCGGTATTGATGGCGGTCTCGTTGTCGCGCACGTACTGGCAGAGGCGCTCGTCGCGCTGCAGCCACGCGTCCACCGCCGACTCCACGGCCTGCTGAGAGAGCGCGGCCATGGCCAGCAGCTTGTCTTTCAGCTCAGCGAGTTGCTGATGAAAATGAATCCGAGGCAAGTTTCCCTCCTGCGCCCCTTTCTACAGTTGCCACCTTCAGGCGCGCCAGGCGACACAAACCAATCCTTGTATTGTGCATCCGCGCAGATAAAATCTCTGCAAATTCTGCGATCTTTTTGTTACTCCGGTGAGTCGCAGGTGCGCTGCACTTTCGACGCTCCCATCGTGGCAAGGTAATCGACGGCGGGCGCGGCCGGGAATCCCACCTCCGGGTAATCGGCGGGTCAGGGATGGTCATCGGCCCATGCGAGCGCGGGCGAGCATCCAGCGAATGGCGGAATTGAGCTCCGCATCGGTGGCGTCTTCGACGACGATGGCATTGCCGATGCCTTTGGGGAGGATGAAGCGCCGGGTTCCGGCGCGATTCTTCTTGTCGCGCCCGGCGGCGGCGAGGAGTTGGGCGGGCGTGGCGCGGAAGGGCGGCAGTGGCCCATAGGCGAGGATGGTTTGCTCGATGCGCTCGGCCTGGTCGGGACCAACGGTGCGGCGGGCGAGGGCGATCTGGAGCGCGGCGAGCATGCCCCAGGCAATAGCTTCGCCGTGGAGGAGGGTGCGGTATCCGGTGGCGGCTTCGATGGCGTGGCCGAGGGTGTGGCCATAGTTGAGGATCATGCGGAGGCCGGACTCGCGCTCGTCGATGGCGACAACGCCGGCCTTCATGCGGATGGAGGCGACGATGACGTGCTCGAGCGCAGCGGAATCGCGGGCGAGGATCGAAGCGGAGTTTTGCTCCATGTAGCGGAAGAGCGCGGCGTCGCGGATGATGCCGGCCTTAATGCTTTCGAAGAGGCCGGCGCGGAGCTCGTGTTCAGGCAGGGTCTGGAGAACGTCGACGTCAGCGAAGACGGCGCGCGGATGGTGGAAGCTGCCGATGAGGTTTTTTCCGGAGGCGAGGTTGACCCCGGTTTTGCCGCCGACCGAGGAGTCGACCTGGGCGAGGAGGGTGGTGGGGACCTGGAGGTAGTCGATGCCGCGCATGTAGACGGCGGCGAGGAATCCACCGAGGTCGCCGATGATGCCGCCGCCGAAGGCGATGAGGAGGGAGGAGCGGTCGGCGCCAGCCTGGGCGAGCTCAGAGGCGAGGCGTTCGATTTGGGCGAGGCGTTTGTGGCGTTCGCCGGCCGGCAGGAAGAGGACGGTGGGCTGCTGGTTGCGCGAGAAGGCAGCGAGGAGATTTTTGCCCCACAGGGCCCAGATTTCGGGCGAGGTGAGAACGAAGGCTCTGCGGCCGGCCACGGCTTTGTTACGGGGGATTTGGGCGAGGAGGTTGCGGCCGATGTAAACGGGGTAGTCGGCGGTGGCGGTTTTTACGTGGAGGGTGCGCATCGCAGGGTACACGGTACACGGTACAGGGTACAGGGAGCAGGGTTCGGCGATCAGACTGTATGCGAACTCCTGAGGAAGCGCAGATGGACTCAGCCGAGGAACGGTGGGAGGATTGGGGGTTCACCGAGGGGGAGCGATGAAGGCAAGGGAGGTGCTGCGATTTGCGCTGATGCTGCCGCTGCTGGGGGCGATGCTGTTTTTGTCGGCGGGGACGCTCGACTACTGGCAAGGGTGGGCCTGGCTCGGCATATTCGCGGCCGGTAGTTCGTTCCTGGGTCTGTATCTGGCGCGGACCAATCCCGCATTGCTGGAGCGGCGCACGCGGAGGCGAGAGCAACGAGGGGTGCAGCGGCTGTTTCAATACGGGGGCATGGTGCTGTGGCCCAGCGGCATGGTGTTGTCG
>JASHPM010000530.1 GCA_030038115.1 Acidobacteriaceae bacterium
CCCGCCGGGCGAGGCCGGCGACTATTCCTTTGCCCTGGCCAACCAGTTTTATAACGGCCTCTATGTCCTCCGCGAGCCCAGCAAGACCTTCCGCCTGACTGTAGCCACCACCTTCTGAAGAGTCCGGGCTATGGGCCACCCGGTTCCAGTTTCCCGCTCCTCTCGCCTCCCCCTGGGCTTTCGCTAACGGTTTATCCACTGACCGCTTTCTGGCCAACCGGTTTTTAGCTGACCGGGGTTTAGCTCGAACTCGTTTGACGGCTCCTCCCACGGGTCCTATAATTTGCCCAAGTTCCTGAGAATTTCTCTCTGTCCGCATCTTTGCATTCCCGGGCCAGTTTTGATGCCCGGAACCCGCTCCGGCAGCTGAAGGAAAAGGAATTTTTGAGAGCGAGAATGCGGGCCAAGCCACCCAGGAAACCGAAGGAGTTTTTGAATTCCATGAAGCGTTCGTTGTCACTCGTTTGCGTGCTCGCGTCCGGATTGGGCGCCGCAGCCCTTGCCCAGACCGCTGCTCCGGCCAAAGCGGATCCTGCCTCCACCGCTCCGGTCGCGATTACCGGTGCCAGCAAAATTGCCGTCATCCAGTTTCAGGGCGCTGTTACAGCCACCAATGAGTTCCAGCGCGATATCGCCGACCTCCGCAAGAAATACGAGCCCCAGGAGCAGAAGCTCCAGGCCCAGAACCAGGAGATCGAGACCCTGAAAAAGCAGCTCCAGGAGGCCACTGCCTCGATCAGCGATGCCGATCGCGCTGAACGCATGCGTGTCATCGACGATAAGACCAAAACCCTGCAGCGCGCCGCCCAGGACCTCCAGGGCAACGAGCAGCAGGACGGTCAGGAAACTTTCAATCAGGTCGGCCAGAAGGTCTTTAACGTCATGCAGACCTACGCCGAGCAGCAGGGCTTCGGCCTCGTCCTCGACGCCGGTCAGCAAAACAGCTCCGTCCTCTGGTTTCCTCAGGGAGTGGATATCACCCGGCCCGTCATCGACGCCTATAACACCAAATCCGGTGTCCCGGCGCCGGTTAGCGTTCCCTCGGCTCCTGCTCCACGCTCCACGCCGGGCACCACCAGGACGCCGCCGCCTCATCAGTAGTTCGGGGCCGCAACCGCTTTCCTGACGGCGGCTTTTTCCGCACCGAAAAGGCCGTCCGCTCAGCATGCCCCACCCCTCCGGCGGCACCTGTGCGTCTGCTGTGGAAATTTTTGTGGAATACTCTCGCGAGCCGGGCCATTAACTACGTCGTCATCGCCTGTTCATCGCCGCGGAAACCCCACTCTCGACCTATCTCCTCAATCTTTCAACTGGTTACGTTAGTCGGTCCAAGGTACCTGTCTTCCGTAACTACCCAATTGCATCGTTTTCCTTTTTCCACAAAACCCGTGAATTTCGGAGGGAACGCCATACGTGGCGTTGCGTCGCCTGGCTGCGAATCTTACCGAATAATTCCCCGCTTCGATGTCTCGACAAACTCCACCAGATACTGCACATCCTCCGACCGCGCGCCCTCCGCGCGCAGCTTCTCCACCGCCTGCGTCGTGTTCATCTTTGCCGCCAGCAGCAACCGAAACGCATGGTGCAGCGCCCGCAGCCGCTCGCGATCGAACCCGCGCCGTTCCAGCCCAATCTTGTTCATGCCGAACGCGTGCGCCTCGCGCGTCGCCGAGGTCAGGGAGAAGGGCAGCACATCCTGCGTCACCACCGTCCCGCCCCCGATATACGCATGCCGCCCCACGCGGCAGAACTGGTGGATCGGCGAGAACGCCCCCACCGTCACATAATCCTCGATGATCACATGTCCCGCCAGCGTCGCATTGTTCGCCAGGATGCAGTGGTCGCCGATCACGCTGTCGTGGCCGATGTGCGCGTACGCCATGATCAGGCAGCCGCTGCCCACCCGCGTCACGCCGCCGCCGCCCGCCGTGCCCCGCGAAATCGTCACGCATTCGCGGATCGTGTTGTCATCGCCCAGTGTGACCCCGGTCGCCTCACCGCGGTACTTCAGATCTTGCGGCGCTACCCCCACGCACGCAAATGGCGAGAACCGGTTCCGCGCTCCAGCCGTCAGGCGCCCGTCCAGCACCACGTGCGAAATCAGCTCGCACTCTTCGCCCAGCACCACATGCGGCCCCACCGTGCTCCACGGCCCAACCATGCAGGATCCCGGAATGACAGCCGTGGGAGCAACAACCGCCGTTGGATGGATGCTCACTCCTGATTCACCGCTCCACTTACCAGCGCCGGCTCCGCTTCTGCTGCGGCGCTCTGCGCCTCTTGGTCCGCCCGCGGAACCAGCTGGCACATCACCGTCGCCTCGCATGCCAGCTTGCCGTCGACCGTCGCGCGGCCCTCCATCTTCGCCACCCTCGGCTTCCAGTTCAGCACTCTCACTTCGATCCGCAGCTGATCCCCCGGCACCACCGGCCGCCGGAACTTCGCCCTCTCGATGCCGGTAAACACCATCAGCTTCTTATGCCGGTCCGGAACCTCGGGCATCAGCAGCACACCGCCCGTCTGCGCGATCGCTTCCACCACCAGCGCCCCGGGCATGATCGGGAATCCGGGGAAATGCCCCTGGAAAAAGGGCTCATTGATGGTCACATTCTTGATCGACACAATCCGCGTCTTCCGCTCGATCTCAATGACCCGATCGATCAGCAAAAACGGGTAGCGATGCGGCAAAATGCTCATGATCTCGCTGATCTCGAGCACCTGCCGCCCTTCCAGAATGCAGTCGGAATTTTCCATGATTGGCAGCGCCGATTATAAATGCTCAACGCGGCAGAATGACGCTCGGGATGACCGCGAACCGTCCCGCGCTGGCAGATTCTTGCTACCCGTTTTCCGCTGTCCGCGTTTCGCTAATCGTTCTTTGCTGGCTCTTTGCTGGTTGTTTGCTGGCCGTTCGCTGGCCTCCCGCTGTTTCACCGCAACGCCAGCAGCGCCAATCCTAGTGCCACCGGCATCGCCACCACTCCAATCTTCAGGAACTCCCAACCCGTAATCTCCGCGTCCTCCCTGCGCAGCTCGATCAGCCACAGAATCGTTGCCAGCGATCCCGTCACTGAAAGATTCGGCCCCAGATCCACCCCAAGCAGCACCGCATGGGCCAGCAGCCCGTGCTGTCCCATCTGCCGGAGTGCCGTTCCCGCCGCCAACCCGGCCGGCAGATTGTTCATCGCGTTCGAGAGCAGCGCTACGCCGAATCCGCCCGCGAATTTCCCCGCTCCATCATGCGTTGCGGCCAGCCACGTCAGCCCCGTCTTCGTCAGCCGCATCATCCCCGCGCGGTTCAACGCCTCCACTACCATGAACAGTCCCGCCACCAGCGGTATCACGCTCCACGCTACATTGCGCATCGCATTTCGTGGAGCCCCTCGATCTCTCACCGCCACCAGCATCAGCGCCACGACCCCCGCCCCGCAGGTCGGCGCTCCCAGCTGAATCCCCAGTGCCGACGACATCAGCAACGTCGCCACCGCAATTCCAATTCCCGCCACCGCCAGCCATCCCGCCGCCTCCAGCCGATACGGCTCCGACACCGGCGCAGCCTCGCCGGCCAGTGTTTTGCGCGAAAGCAGCCGCAGGCAGACAAACGTCCCTGCAATCGACGCCGCCGACGGCAGAAGAAACATCCGCAGCCAGTGTCCCAGCGCTGGCAAATGTGGTCCGTACACCACCAGGTTCGCCGGATTCGCGATCGGCAGCAGAAAGCTCGCCGCGTTGGCGATCAGCGCGCACGCCAGCAGATGCGGGCGCGGCTCGACCTTGGCTCTGCGTACCGCTGCCAGCACAGCCGGCGTCAGCACCACCGCCGTCGCGTCATTCGACAGCAGCGCTGTTACCACCGTCCCCACCAGATAAACCCACAAAAACAGCCGGCTCGCCGAGCCCCGCGCGTGGCGCACCGCGATATCGGCGACCCAGTTAAAGACGCCTTCCTCGCGTGCCAGCTCCGCCAGGAGCATCATCCCGGTCAGAAACAGGTACACGTCCAGGCCCTCGCGGATCGCATACAGCGCGTTGCCCAGGGGCAACAAGCGCGTTGCCACCAGTAGCAGCGCCCCGCTCCCGATCCACACCCACTCCGGAATGCCGCGCGGACGGACCAGCATGAGCATGATGCTGGCCAGCGCAATGACCCAGGTCAGGATTGAAATCATGTCAGAGGTGAAATGTCCGAATAGTTCGAGACCGTTGGATGCTCTCGAAGTGGTAAGAACATTCGATCACGTCTCGCATGAAACCCGCCGCAGTGGGGTCCCAGGCAAGCCGATGCTGCTTGACGAGGTCATCCGAAGCGGGGCTCATGCTCCTGCCGGAAGCAAAGAATCTGTATATCAGACCACTTCTGGCACTACACTAAATCGGGGCTGTCCCCCCTTTTCGGATCTGGCGAGATCCCACACCGCCAGACGTGGAGTCAGAGAATGCAAGTTCCCGAACGGCTCTATTATGCCGATTCGTTTCTGAAATCTTTCCCCGCTTCAGTCGCCGACGTGCGCGAGCTCTCCCGCACCGGCGGCGAATCCGTTTGGCAAATCGCCCTCGACCGCACCGCTTTTTACCCAACCAGTGGCGGCCAGCCCAGCGACACAGGAACGCTCCGCGCCGTCTCCCCCAGTGGCGCGTCCCTCGACATTCCCATCGACTCCGTCGACGAGGACGAGCACGGCCAGGTCTGGCATTTTGCCCCCAGGCCTCTCGCCGTCGGCGCTCAGGTCGAAGGCCATATCGACTGGGAACGCCGCTTCGACCACATGCAGCAGCATACCGGCCAGCATCTGCTCTCGGCTGTCTTTCTGCGCGAGCTCAGCGCGCCCACCGTCTCCTTCCATCTCGGTGAATCCCTCTCCACCATCGACCTCGCCGATGGCCCCTTTACCCAGCACAGTCTCGAACGCATCGAGCGCCTTGCCAACCAAATCATTGCGGAGGACCGCGCCGTCTCCGTCCGCAACGTTCCCCGCGCCGAAGCCGAATCCATGCTGGCGGCCGGCGCCCTGCGCAAGCTCCCCGAGCGCGGCGGCGCCATCCGCCTCATCGAAATCGACGGCATCGATCGCAACGCCTGCGGAGGTACCCACGTTCGCACCACCGGCCAGATTGGCGGTTTGCTGCTGCGCGGCACGGAAAAGGTCAGCCGCGGCGTTCGCATCGAATTCGTCTGCGGTTTGCGCGCCGTTCGCGCTGCACGCGCCGACGCCGCCATCATCGGCCACGCCACCGCCGCTCTCTCTGTCGGAGCTGCCGACGTTCCCGCCGCCATCGAACGCCTCAAAGGCGAAGCGAAAGCCTTCGCGAAGGAGCGCGTCCGCCTGCGCGAAGAGCTCGCCGACTACCACGCCGCGCGCCTTGCCGTCGAAGTCCCCATCGAGAAGGATCTGCGCTTCGTCGATCGCCTCTGGAAAGACCGCGACCCCGACTACGTTAAGCTTCTCGCCTCGCGCCTCACCGCGGCCGCCCCCTCCACCATCGTCTTCTTCTCCTCCGAGACCTCGAATGCCGTTTTCCTCGTCCTTGCGCGGAGTCTCGACTTCAGTTTCGACTGTGGGCGCATCCTCAGAGAAGCCCTCTCGCAGCTCGGCCTCCGTGGCGGCGGCTCCGCCGAATTCGCTCAGGGAGAAGTTCCTGCTCACCAGCTCAACGCGCTGCGCGACTCCGTGATCGCCGCCGTGTACAAAGCTCTGGAGAATTCCCGCTAGCGCCAATCAGGAAATCGTGTATCCAGGTTGGACCGAACCTGGCGCCGCCCACGGTACGTCGGTGTTGGCGCGCCCAGCCGCTCATACCGTAAAATCGGAGAAGTCTTTCCCGCCGTGTGGGGCTATAGCTCAGTCTGGGAGAGCGCCTCGTTCGCAACGAGGAGGTCGTCGGTTCGAGCCCGACTAGCTCCACCAAAGAATCCATCCAATGACCGAGCGCTTCCGGGGAAAAGTCGCATTCGTCGCTGGAGGAACTGGCGGATTGGGCCGGGCAGTGAGTCTGGCGTTTCTCCGCGAATCCGCCCGGCTCCTTGTGACCTATCGGCGTCGCGATGAATTCGCCGCTCTTCAGGCCGCGGCCGGCGAACGCGCCTCGTCCCTCACAGGCTATGAACGCAACGCGACTGACGAAACGGCGATCCAGCAACTCCTGCCTGAGATCCTTGCCGAGACCGGGCGGATCGATATTCTGGTAAACGCAGTCGGGGGATATGCAGGCGGGACCGCTCTGTGGTCGACCGCGCCCGAGGTCTTCGATCGCATGCTGACGCTGAATCTGCGCTCCGGATTTGTCTTATGCCGGGCCATCGTGCCCCTCATGCTGCGGCAGGGAAGTGGCTCCATCGTCAACATAGCCTCGCGCGCCGCCTTCGATCATGCTGCGGGCGCGGCGGCCTATGTCGCTTCCAAAGCCGCCGCCGTTGCCATGTTCGATTCGCTGGCCGCCGACCTCAGGGGCAAAGGCGTGCGCGTGAATTCGGTGATCCCCAGCATCATCGATACCGAAGCCAATCGGAAGGCCATGCCCTCTGCCGATTTTTCAAAGTGGCCACAGCCCGAAGACATTGCAAAGGTCATCCTGTTTCTGTGCAGCGACGACGCGAAGCTGATTCACGGAGCGTCTGTGCCCGTTTACGGCGACACCTGACGGCGGAATTTCCCCATCCCGGTGGTAGACTCCGTAGCTGAACCGGCTGGAGAAGCCGAATGAAGATGCTGCCCCCTGCCAGGAAGGCCTTGTTTCGCGGAATCTGTGGGGGAACCCTGCTGCTGGTTCTCGAAGTCGCTTGCCACGGGACCCCCGCTTTCGCGTTGAGCGATCCTCAGTTCCAATACACCCGGCAGGTCTGGCACATTCAGGATGGCCTTCCCGAAGACACGGTGCAGGCCCTGCAGCAGACGCCCGACGGCTATCTGTGGGTTGGCACGACAGGTGGTCTTGCCCGCTTTGATGGCTCACACTTCCTCACTTACCGGCGCAATTCCCGTCCGGCGCTGACAGAGAACAGCGTCTTCTGTCTGCTGACCGCCCGCGATGGAAGCCTGTGGCTGGGCACCGAAGGCGGAGGGCTGCTCCATTTCGTTCACGGCGAGTTCCGTGCGTACGGCACGCGCGAGGGACTTACTGACGGCTTTGTGCGCAGCGTGATCGAGGACGACACCGGCCGCCTGTGGGTGGGCACGGACAATGGATTGTTTCGCATCCAAAACGGCGTGGTGCGGCGCGTGGATACTTCGCGTTTTGCCCCGTCACTCGCGGTTCACTCCATCTATCAGGATCGCGAACATCGGATCTGGGCGGGCGGATCGAGACTGCTGATGTTTGAGGGCGACGAGGTTCGCCAGTTCGGGCTGCCAGGCGCGTACAGCCAGAATCGGGTGAAGTCGATTCTCGAAACCAGCGACGGCACCGTATGGGTGGGCACAGTCGGCGGTCTGCAGCGCCTTGATCACGGCCGTTTCGTTGCCGTGCCTGACATCGCCGCCACCGTGCGCACGCTGCGGCAGACCGCGGATGGAACGCTGTGGATCGGGACCATCGGTCACGGCCTGTATACGTTTGCCCGCAATCGGCTGCGCAGAGTGAGCGGCAACGGCTTGTTGCCCAGCAACACTGTGCTCAGCATTTACGAGGACAACACCCATCAGATCTGGCTGGGAACCCAGGACGGTCTTGTGCGCCTCAGCAGAACGCCGGTCCAGGTGGTTCCGCTTCCCGGGGGATCGGATGCGGATTTCGAGACTATCTCCTGGGATAACCGCGGCGCCATCTGGGCCGTCTCCTCGCGGGTGTACGCGATCCACAACGACCGCGCCGTGCCGCATGTCTTCGGCGCGATCGCCAATATTCCCGTGCGCAACGTGTTTCGCGACCGGCAGGGAACCCTGTGGGTGGGAACCGACGGCAGCGGTGCCTTTCATCTGACTGCGCATGGGCCGGTGCATTATTCCGCGCCGTTGCGGCTGGTGAATAACTTTGTGCGCGCCTTTCTCGAGAGCCGGGATGGCTCCATCTGGATTGCGACCGATGAAGGCATCAGCCGCATCACGGACGGACGGGTGAGTAACCTGCGCGTGCGCGACGGTCTGGTGTACTTCAGCACGCGCGCGCTGATGGAAGACCGCAACGGCAATCTGTGGATCGGAACCGACCAGGGACTCAGTTGCTGGAGCAACGGCCGATTTATCCAGAATCCGGCGACCCGCGGTTTGGCTCAGGAAAAGATCTGGAGCATCCTCGAGGACGCCAGCGGCGTGATCTGGTTCGGAACGCGCGATCACGGGCTGTTTCGCTACCGCGCCGAGCGTCTGACGCAGTTCACAACCACGCAGGGACTGGCCAGCAACAGCATCTATCAGTTGCTGGAGGACCGCCGCGGACAACTGTGGATGAGCAGCCCGAATACCATCTCGTCGATTCCCCTGGAGTCGCTGGACGCGGACACCACGGAGGCCGAGCTGCATCTCCCTGTGACCACCTATGACATGCCCTGGGACGCGGACGGCGCGCAGATGTATGGCGGCAGGCAGCCCTCCGGCTGTATCGGGAAAGATGGCGGCGTGTGGTTTCCCAGCAGCAAGGGAGCGGTTTACATTTTTCCCGAACCCGCGCCTCAGTTCGGAGCGCCGAAGCTCCTGCTTACCGGAGTCACCGTCGACGGACGGGAAATGGCGGCCTCGGCGTTTCATTCTCTCTCTGCCGATGCTTCCCGCCTTGAGATTGCCTTCGCGCCGCTGTTTTTACGGTCCCAGCAGGATACCCGATTCCGGTATCGCCTGGAACCGTTCGATCGCACGTGGACGTACGCTGCCGGCAACCGCGTTGCCACCTACACCAATCTGCCGCCCGGCCTGTATTCGTTTCGCGTCGTTGCGTTTCCTCTCAATGATCCTGCGGCCACATCGGAAGCCTCGCTGACTTTCCTCAAGGAGCGCCATTTCTACACGACCTGGTGGTTTCTCTCCCTCACTCTGGCTGTAGTGGGATTGATCAGCCTCGCGGCTTACCGCTGGAGGGTGCGTCTGCTGCAGATTCGCTTCCGAGCAGTTCTGGAAGAACGCGCCCGGCTGGCGCGCGAGATGCACGACACCGTAATCCAGGGATGCACCAGTGTCTCCGCGCTCCTGGAGGCCATCTCCAGCCTGGAGCGGGAAAACGACTCGCTGCAGGAGGAACTGCTGGACTTTGCGCGGACCCAGATGCGCACCACCATCGATGAGGCGCGCCACGCGGTATGGAATCTTCGCCACGGCGACGAGCCGCAGCAGGATATGTCTCAGGCGGCCGCGCTTCTTGCCGAGCACACCAGCAGAGAATTCGGCGTCGCGGTTATGTCGCGGAGCGAGGGCTCGTCGTTTCCCGTGCCCAACTCCATCGCTCATGAAATTCTGATGGTCGTCCGTGAGGCGGTTTATAACGCGGTGCTGCATGGCAAACCGGCTCATATCTGGATCGAATCCAGATATGGACCCGATGAGGTCGAGATGACCGTGCGGGATGACGGCGTCGGCTTTGACCCCGGCGCTGTTCCCGGTGACGGGCAGCCGCACTATGGCATCACGGGCATGCAGGAGCGTGTCCAGCGCCTGAACGGGAGGATCGAGTGGATCAGTTCGCCTGGCCAGGGCGCGACGGTGCGCTTTGCGATCCGGCGTTCTGCGCTTTTCCCGGTCCGAGATCGAATCGAGGCCTGATCCGCCCTCGTTACCCGACACGATAAATGGCAAAACGGCCCTGGAGAGCAACCGATCCGCTGAACAGGATCCGGGCGAACAGATTATGGCTGCGGAAACCAGTTCTCATGGTTTTGCAGCTGAGTCCGCAACCGCAGGTGCAGTTTGGGGATTCATTTCCCGATACAGCTGCCTTACCTTCTCCCGCGAGGCGCGTATGTCGAGAAAGAGTTTGAGCTCTTTCTGTGCGTCCTCATTCAGGTTCAGCTTTTTATCCACCTGGCAAAGCTGGTAGTGCGCCTCGGCGTTCAGTGGGTCAGTCTGAACCGCCATCCGCAGATAGTCAGCCGCCTGTTCAGGATTGCCCTGCTTCTCGGCCACCGCGGCCAGTCCTGTTTGCGCCACGGGATTCTGGGGGTCCAGCTTGTAAGCCTTCTCGTAGTGGTCCCGAGCCTGATCGGTGTGAAACTGCAGAAGGCTGATGCGTCCCAGCTCGCATTCCACCCCGGCGCTGTCCCCATCTGCCTTAATGGCCTCCTGCAGCTCGCGCAGAGCCGCTTCCTGCGCGCTGGCATCGTCCGGCGTTCCTTCCATGAGTGCTTCGGCCAGCTCGAAGTGCATGCCGGGAAGCCGTGGATCCATCGCGATCGCTTTCCGATAATGAATAACGGCATCCTTCAGATCGCCGGCGTTGATGAGCCGCTCGGCGATCAGCTGCTCCATGCGCGCGGAATTGGGAGCCAGGACAGCCAGCTTGTTCAGCGTGCCGTCGGCCAGTTCGCTGTAGACTCGCTGGGCGAAAAACAGGATGTCGACATTGTCCGGATTCGCTGCCAGCAGCGTCCGCAGCACCACCTCCGTCTTCTCCAGATTGCCCTGCTGATAGTAGAGGTTGGCCAGCTCGATGCCGAGCTGCGTACGCAGTTTGGGTTCGTCGAGTTTGGCGAACGCGCTTTCCATGTCGGCTTGCGCAGATGGCTCTCCCAGCCTTCTCTCGCAAACGGCAAGCAGCGCCTTGGCCCTGATTAGGGCTGGCGCGCCGCGGAGCGCGTCGCGAAACTGAGGCTCGGCGCCAGCGCAGTCGCCGTGGAAAAACGCTATGGCGCCCAGATTGGCATGGGCTTCGACATTGGTGGGGTCCAGTTTGAGGGCGGCCCGAAAATCCTCTGCCGCGGCATTCTGGTCGCCGGCTCGGAGTGCCGCCTGCCCGCGCTGGAGGTCGGCGGTGAGTTCCGGAGAAGCGGCGCTCTGCGGGGCTGCCGGAGCCGCGAATGGGACAGCCCACACGAGCAGCAGGGTACCCCGGATAAAGGAGGCAGAAGGTGAAGGGAGGAACATAAACGCGGCCTGCAACGCCATTCTATGGCAACCTGACCAGCGAAACTGCTCGGTGGCCCTGAAGCAAAAGCGGGGTTCGGAGGCTTGCCTCCGAACCCCGGGCCGGAGTGAAATCGACCTGCTGTTAGAAGGTGAAGCGGCCTCCTAGTTGAATATCGCGCCCGCCGGCAGAGGTACTGGTGATCGTGCCGCCTCCCACTACTCCCGTACCGGTCGCGGTTTGCGGTTGAGAGAAGTTGGGATGGTTGAAGGAATTGAATGCGTCAGCGCGAATTTCCAGATGCATGGCTTCGTGAATCTGGAAGGTCTTGCCGAGGCTGAGATCGAGATCGCGCCAGTTAGGCCCAATCAGCGTGTTGCGGCCCTCGTCGCCGAATGTGCCCGTGGCCGGCGTTGCGAATGCGCTCGGATTGAACCACTCATTGATCGACGGGCTGGAGACTTGCGAACTGCCGACAACATTCGGCAGCCACGCGTAGCCACAACCACACTGGTTCGCTTCGGAGCCGCTGTTATCAACGCCGTTATCGGAGGTAGTAACAGTAAACGGAATGCCGGTGTGAACCTGGTAGATGCCGGTCAGCCGCCAGCCGCCCAGCGCCTCGTCGGCGACGCCGTGCAGTCCCACCATTTTCCCTTGCCCGAAGGGAAGCTCGTAACTAGCCGAACCGTTGATGGAGTTGCGCATATCGAGTGTGGACAGGCCGTAATTAGCGCGAATGTTAAAGGCATTCTGCCAGACGTCGGGTGTGGCATCGTCACCTGAGCCGGTGCCCGCGTCCATGGTCTTCGACCAGGCGTAGTTAAACAGGAAGTACAGCCCGTGAGACGTGCGCTTTTCCGCGCGGAACTGCAGAGCGTTGTAATTGGAATAACCGTCGAACAGGAATGCGGAAATAGAGCAGAAATAAGGATACGCGGATGGGTCGTTATAGCAGCTGCTGTATGCCCCCGTTGCATAACCGGGCAGCAGGTTCTCCGGAACCTGATCGATATCGCGGGTGAAACCGAGATGGGTCCCTTTGGTGAATACGTAACTCAGGTCGACCAGCGTTTGCGCGGGAAATTCATGCTGGACGGAAAGCAGTGTCTCCTGGTAGTAAGCAGCGGGTCTGTGCTCCGGGTAGTAGGACACATCGTCATAGTTGTACTGGGAATTGGACAGATTAGAGAGGCTGGGATAAGCAACTGCGCCCGGTCCAGGTCCCTTGCTGAGAATAAAGGCGGGCGAGGAACCGTACCCCTCCGAGCCGTGCGGGTTCAGTCCTATGCCGTAAGCGGAGGTGTAAGGGTCAACGGACCAGGGAACATCGGTGATGCCATAGCTGGCGCGGAATGCCCATGTGTGAAGCGGAGACCAGACCACGCCGAGGCGGGGCGCCCATTCGCCCTCGCTGTTCTGGACTAGAGACCGGCCGTCCTGGCCGCCGTACACCATTGCGCCCAGCGAACCCTGCTTCACGTACTGGCCAGTGTTCACCACGGTGGGACTCCATGTGCCCCAGCGATTCTGTACCTCACCCCATCCGCCCTGAAACTGCCAGCGCAGGCCGGCATTCACAGCAAGGTGCGGCGTGATCTGGTAGTTATCCTGGCCAAACAGGCCTGCGCTCTTCGAGCGTGCGCCGGTTTCCGGGTAATCGTACACGTACCAGCCATAGACTTCTCCCAGCAGGAAGTCGGCGTAGGGCACACCGGTGGCCACCCCGTTGAAGACAAAATTGCCGGAGGTGACGTCGCCCCAGCCCGTGTAATTCTGATAGCTGGTATCGAACTCGCCGCCCATTTTTACGGTATGTCTGCCCTTCACCAGCGAGAAGACATCCGAGACTACATACTCCCCGTCCGCCAGGTCGGCGTGGGTGCCACCGTTAATTGCGACCTGACCGATACCGCCGCCGTTGTCCACAGTAACGCTGGGAAAGATATTCGCCGGTGCGTCGTTGCCGTAGGTTGGCTCCAGTCCGATGGTGGTGGGATAACCTTTTCCGTAAGTGGGCGGGATGTATTTATCCACTTCGCGAACGCCACCCACGCGGGCTTCGTTAGCCATGCTTGGGCTGATGGTCCAGGTCTCCGTGAGTTGCGCGTCCTCGTTGTAGTTATTGCCATACGTGCAATCGAAACCAAGCGAGCAAAATGCATCCAGGTTATACGTTGGTGTGATCGGGAAATTTAGGTAGCTGCCCGAAAGATGGTGGTTCTGCGAAAGTGCGTAATCGACTTTGGCAACGTACCACTTGGAGCCGGTCGTGGTGCTCTGGACGACCTGGTAGTTGTTGAGATAGCCGGGCAGGTTAGGTGCGGGGAAGTACTTCTGGATATTGAGCGCTACCGGATCCATCGAGCCGGTGATACAGTTGCCGGCATAAGGCGTGCCGGTGGAGGGGTTAGTCACCGTCGTGGGGAAGCAGCCGGCATCCATGTTGGTGGTGCCGTTGGCGCCTTGCGTGGGAACTGTAGCAAAGTAGGCCCCCGAAGAGACGCTGGGGTTATCCTGGTAGGTGAAATAGAAGAATAGCTTGTTTTTCACGATTGGGCCGCCGACGCTGCCTCCGAATTCGTTCCAGTGCAGAGGCGCAACAGCAAGGGGTGGTCGGTCGAAATAACCTCTGGCATTGAAGTCATTGTTCTGGACGAATTCGAAAGCCGAGCCGTGCCACTGGTTGGCGCCGCTGCGCAGGATGACATTGAAGGCGGCTACGCCGTTGCCATAATCGGCCCCGAAGTTGGAGGTCTGTACGTTGGCCGCGCCAATGGCGTCAATGGGCGGGTAATTGTCGCTGGCGTTCTGATCGCGCGGCTGCGTGGCGATCATTCCTTCGATCAGGAAAGAACCGGAGTAGCCCTGCGTGCCGTTGATACCGACACCCTGACCGGAAGCGTCCTGGCCGCCACCGCCGTTCACACCGGGCAGCTCGTTAGTCAGCTCGTTGTACCAGATCCCGCCGACAACGGGAGCGTCCTGGACCTCTTTGATGGAGAAGCTCGTCTCCTGGCCGGACTCTTCGGTTTGCAACAAAGGCGCCGCAGCTGCCACCACTACTTTTTCAGTTGTTGCCCCAACCTGGAGGGTGGCGTTGATCTGAATGGTCGCCAGCTGCAGGGTAATGCCGTCACGAACCTCCTGGCGGAACCCCTCCTTGCTGAAGGTGATCGAGTACTGGCCGAGGGGGACGGAGGGAACATCGTAGATGCCATCTCCGTTAGTGTCCGTTTTGATCGTAACTCCGGTTTGGACGTTCCGAACTTCGACGGAAGCACCGGGGATGACGGCATTCGAGCTGTCGGTGACTGTCCCTTTGATCTCCCCCGTGTTTGCGTTCTGGCCAAAGCCCTGGCGGCCTGCGCCAAGTGCTACTGCGATCACGAGGATCGGCGTCAGTATCGTTCTCATTGAAGTCCACCTCATTGCGTGTGCCTCCCTGCCAATGTCTGAAGAACCAGAATCTGTCTGAAGATCCAGGATCGGTGAGATTCCGTCGATTGTGCTCTCGCAGCCAGGCCCCCATAGCCCGTCCACCCATCGCTGCAGACCTCACACTCCTTTGAGCCTTAGAGACCTGGCGCTACAGTCGTGGAAACGATTACATTCCACGACCCCCGGCAAAGGTCTCTCAATTCGTCCTGCATCCTATGCCGTTGGAAGAACGGTAGAAATCCGACAAAAGTCGGATTGGTCCACTTTTTCTGGCTTGTGAGTTATATCAGCCACTTCTTAGCCGCGGTTCCATTAGGCTCGATTTCGAATCGTGCTCATTGCTCCCCGGCGCCGCAAAGCTCCTGCGTAGCCCACGCCAGCTGGCACGGTCCGACCTTCGTCGGATGCCAAACCACGTTGCCCTCATCTATGGTTGCCCCCGTTGCTAACCAGTACAGTCGCGGAATGTCCACGCAGCGCGCTGGGGCTCCAGTGGCCGCTTCGCGGGCCAGACAATCCAGGACGCACTGATCCCATGGACCACAAACTCTTCGGAATTCATCACGCGCTGCGGGCTGCATTTCCTCTTGTGCTGATGATTATTTTCCCCGGCAGTGTGGGACTCTTGCTTTCTGCCTCGGCCCAGCAACCAGCGGAACCCTCCGATATCAGCCCGATAAACGGCGAGGTCTACTACCTGATCAATCAGCTGTCGGGTATGCAGGCGGACCTGAACAATGGATCGACCACAGCCGGGACCGCGTTGCTCCAGCAGCCCCGCAGCTTCACATCATTGACGCAGCGATGGGCACTCACAAAGCTGCCCGGAAATTTCTGGGCCATCACCAACCTGGCCAACGGACTTTGCATGGACGCAAGTGTCGGCTCGGGATCGACGGCCACGGTGCAGAACCCCTGCGCGCCGGCGAGCCCGACCCAGCAATGGACGCTGGCCGCCACGACAAACGGGTACGTCACACTGCTGAATCATGGAACCGGGTTGGTGCTCGACGTGACGGCCTCGTCTCCTGCCGCAGGCGCGGAGCTGGATCAATCCCCGGCTTCGACAACGCCCACGCAGAGCCAGCAGTGGTTGTTGCGGCCCGCGTTTTTCCGTGGCGTAGACAATGCGCTGCTTGAGAAAGAGGAGGAAGATCGGGTCGCCGGAGGAATTCCGTGGTGGCAGGATGCGGGCCAGGTACAGGATATTCTCGAGATTCTGAAAAACCACGGCGTCAACCTGGTGCGCATCCGGCCCACTTCGGCGCCGCCGTACAACACGCTGACGCTGAACAGCACGAGCGGGATTCCGGCCAGCTGCACCGGCAATGGCTGCTATGCGGAGACAGATCCTGTCGATTTGGACCTGGCGAAGCGCGCCAAACAACTCGGCATGTCGGTCGAACTCACGCTTCTCTTCGATGGCGGCTCCTCCAACTCGATTCCGGCAGCCTGGTCCAGCGACTCACTGACTGAGGCGGAGACCGACCTCTACAACTACGTCAAGGCGGAAGTCGAGGCGTACCGGTCGGCGGGCGTGATGCCGGACATGGTGACGATCGGCAACGAGGTGGATACGGGATTTCTGGGCTCGCTCGGCTCCCCCACTGGCAGCAATTTCGCGCCATTCGCCGCGCTGGAGACGCAGGGCATGCAGGCAATCCTCGACGCATCGTCCGACCCGTCTATCGGCCCCGCGCTGCCGCCTCCAATTCGATGCATCCATATCACGCCGGCGTGGGACCTGACCAATTTCTTCGGATATGTGAACAGCAACAACATTCCTTACGACGCCATGTGCCAAAGCTACTATCCGTTCGATCACGGCCCGCTCACTGCGGCCCAGGCGGGCGCCTCCAATCCGAATGGGCAACCGATCGAACAGACGGCTCTCACGAACGCGGCCAGCACAATCGCCAAACCGATCTTCGTGATCGAAACCGGAGAGCATTATGAAGACGGTTTCGAGTCGAACGATCCTTGGTATCCTGCGACCGTCGCTGGGCAACGCCAGTTCCTCATTGACCTGGATGGTGTCATGAAGGGATTGCCGAACAACTTAGGCATGGGCATTGACTACTGGGACGCAGCAGGCGTCAACATACCGAAGTCTGGGGGATACACCAATGGAGACGGCAGCACCGATGCCACTTACATCTGGAACGGGCTCACACTTTTCGACAATGCTGACAGCTCCGGAAACTCTCAATCGTCCGCTCCGAATTACTCGGCCGTGCTGGCCGGGACCGACGCGCTGGGCGGCAAGCTGGATCCGGCCCTGAGCTACAAGCTCGTGAATGCCGGCAGCGGTCAGGTCCTGCAGACGACCGGCGCCGCAACCTCATCGGGAATAACCCTCGGCACGGCAGATGACACCGGCATCGAATCGCCCGCAGAGCAATGGACTATCGCCAGCGACGGGGACGGCTACTTCCAGATCGCCAATGAAAACACCGCCACTGGACAGCCCGCCGAAGTTCTCGACAACGACGGGTCAACCAACGCGGGTTTCACGATTGTCGCGGCCAACGCCAGCTCCGGTTCAGCCTCGCAGGAATGGAACATCGTCACCGAGGGCAACGGAACTTACGCAATCGTGAACAAGCTCAGCACTCTCGTGTTGGCCATCTCCGGCAGTTCTGTCGTGCAGCAATCGCCATCCACCATAAGTACTGACTGGATCACCCCAGCGAGCATGACACAACAATGGCAGCTCGTGCCGGTCCACATTTCATCGTCCGCTGTCGTCGTCTCCGCGCCAACCTTCACTCTCATGGGTAGCGAGTCAAATCTCACGATTGCCTCTGGCGGCAGCGGAAACGTCGGACTAACTCTGACGCCGACGGGCGGCTACACCGGAACCATCACGATGAGTTGCACCACCATGCTGGCTGATGTCTCGTGCACTTTCAATCCTGCCACGTATACGGCCGATGGTTCGGATACGGTGCTCGCCGGTACTGTAACCATTACTTCCACATCCGCTTCGGCGATGTTAGTCCCGCGACCGGGTAGGCCCGTGTTGTTCACGCCGATTGCGTGGCTCCTGCCGTTTGGACTGATCCCGCGCCGGCGGCGCACATGGGCAATCACTGCTGCGGTATTTATGCTCGGCGTCCTCCTGGCCTGCGCTGCATGCCTGACTGCATGTGGCGGAGGAGGTTCGAACGGCGGCGGTGGTGGTGGCTCAGGTGGAAGCCCGCCGGTCTCTGGGACTGTCACCGTGCTGGCTTCCGGCTCGAGCGGCACTGTTTCCCAATCCATCACGCTGAACGTTACGATTCAGTAGCGGCGCCATCGGCGCAATGCGCACATCCGCACGAATACGATAACCCCGTTATTACTCCAAGCTATCTCCGCACTCTTATTTCGTACCAGGTTGTAACTGGCTTGCCCAGAGTCATAACCCAGCCATCGTCTTTCCATGTGGCCGGAAGGGCCCGCCCCTCCGGCTGCCCGGCGCCGTCGATTGGCTGCAGCATGACCGCGCGGGCGCCATTCAGATGCCGCAGGGTCAGCGTTCCCCGCACCTGTTCGATAAGTGTCGGAGAAGCACCCCAGTTCGTCACGTCGGTGCCTGCTGAGTTCCATTCCTGTCCGGTGTTTTCGACGCGGCCACCGGCGACCAGAAGCAGTGTCGACGATTCCGCAATCACCCTGTCGTCGAGCGAGCTCAGAAGGATGCTGCAGAATGTGTTATCGATCTGAACACCGAGATTCGTGTCGGCCCTGTCATTTGCCCGAACAAAGCCGATCAGCGCCTGCGTTCGGGGCGTATTGACGGTGACCAGTCCCGTCTTCTGCGGCGACGTATACCAGACAAGTTGGTGCGTGTCGGAGACAATCGGGTCGGGCTCAGGATTGTCCGCAAAAGCCTGCGTGGGTGGTCCATCCAGTGACGAGATTCGCACTTCATGCTCGAGCGGTAGCCACAGCGGGAACCCCGGCGTGAAATATGGGCGCTCTGTCATGGGGAGCAGCATGCTGTCGAAGACCTGCTGCTCGGAGTAAGAACGTTGTTCGGCACTTCGCGCCTTCTCGACATCGCCCCGCAGAAACAGCAACGCACCCTCCGCCAGTTCCGGCATTTTGACCGGATCGTGAGAAATATCGAACGGATCGCCCACGTAGGGCCTCCACGCAGAGTCAATCTTCGGCTCGAACGTGTACCACATGATTCCGTCCCAATCCTGCAACAGCCCGTAACTCACCAGAATCGGAATGCCCTCGCCATCGTAATCGTTGGGGAACGGGTGATTCACTTCGCTGACGATGTAGGGCTTTCCGGCGATCGCCGAGCGGGAAAGCTCGACAACGGTTGAATTGAGTGGGTCATTCACCATCGGCGACTTGCGCACATACATCTCCGGGTGCTCCCAGTAGTCATGGCCGTCGATAACATCCATCGACGTCGTGGCGAGCAGCAAAGGATAACCGCTGTTGGAATGGCTATGATCGGCGGTGGCAATCACCAGCGACTTAGAGCCCAGAGTGTGCTTTAGATAGCTCTCCATCACGGAGAAATAATCGTGCTGCACGTCGTTGTAGAATTCCGCTTCTGTCGCGAATCGCAGCGGCGGAGCCGAAGCCGCCTGGCCGCGCCACTGCATCAGCGGAACAGGCGTGTCGGCTTTAGCGCCCGTGATCGCGCGCAGCTGCGCCATCTCCTCCGGCCTGCGATGCGTCGCGAGCCAGTTGTTGTAGATCCCGGTCAGCTCTTGAAGGTAGAACGTGGATGGAGCGCGATAGCCGATGTCCAGTGCGTTTTCATTATTGATCTCGATGAGTGCGACAGCCGGATCTTCCGTGTATTTCAGCTTCGTATAAGGGTTGAGATGACCGATCAGCTCCCTGGCGTACTCTTTCTGTAACTCGATCAGCCGCCGATCATAGAGGGACGTTCCCTTGGAGCCTTGCCGAAGCAGGTTGGCATCCTCAACTCCGTCCGCCGCTTTGAACGGACGGCCAACGAGCAGGTTGAAATCGATGTAGATGCCCCTCTTCTCCAGCTCGGCGATGAAGAAATCCTCGCGGTCCAGCGCCTCCGGATCGAGCGCGCGTGTGTCGGCGCGATTGCCGTCGATCAGGCCGCGCGGCGTCTCCAGATCGAGGAACTGGAAGCGAACGCAATTGACGCCGAATCGCGCGAGAGTCGCGGCCCAGAACGGCGCATCTTCCTTCATCGGAATCTGCCGCGATCCGGGACTCCAGTCCGTAATGTTCACGCCCCACAAGCGAATACGCTGGCCGTCGCCCGTCGCCAGATGGCCGTTCTTCACCTGGATAAAGCCGTGCTTACCGGCCGGAGCGTCGAGCAGAAACGACACATCGACTGGCGACGCGGCCGTGGTTCCTCGACGATGGTCCATCGTGAACGGTGCCATGCCTTCCGAAGTCTGCGCAGGCAGATCCACGCGCGCCGTGGAGGCGCACAACGCGATCGCAGCCAGAGCCAGCAGAACTCTGATGAATTGCCTTTTCATGCATTACACCTGATGACGAAGGATTTGGCGGGTCTTTCAGGGCCATGCGTCTCGGTCCCAAATGTATGGCATCGCCAGGCGGTGCGAATCCGTCAAAAGTCGGATTTCACGACGGCTGTGTCTGTGGTCTCATTCGATGTGCGAGATCAGAGCTATCTTCTCTCATCGCTGACGGAGAACGAATCCGATGATAACCCGGACAACAGATGGACACGAATGCACCATTACCCGGCGCGATCTGCTTGCACAAGAAAGGCGGATTCTATCTCTATCAGAGTCAGTGCGGCAAACCCATGATCCGTCTTTTCCCTCACTGGAACTGGAAAGGCAAGGCGGAGGAAGTACCGCAAGGTGCCCACAGCCGGCAATGAGATCACGTTTCGGGTTGACGGTGAAGGGATCCTGATCGGCGTCGATAACGGCGACCCCCAGAGCTATGAGGATTATTCGGAACGTCGCTCCTGCTTCCTCTCCGACTTTTGTCTGATTGACTACCTTCGACCGGCGAGTAGAGTAGCCAATGGCAATGCGACCTCTCGCTGAGAAAGGCTAAAACGACCCGGCTGTCTTAGACTAGTCGCGTCAGTGCAATCAGGCACAAAGCCCGAAGCTCTTTTTGACCATGGACCGGCGCGATTTTATTAAGACGACTGGAGGCTTGCTGGTATCGGCTGCTCTCCATAGCACGTCAGGCTTCGCCGATGAGCGAACCTCGCAACTTGCAGCCGGCGGCAGGCACATTCTCCCCATCAATCGCAACTGGCGCTACCACCCCGGCAGGATCGATGCCGCCACATCGCCGGGGTTTGACGATTCTTTTTTCATCCGGGTCGTCATTCCGCATAGCAACATGCGTTTCCCCTGGCACAGTTTTGACGACAGCGAGTACGAGTTCATCTCCACCTACCGGAGGCGATTCCGGCTTCCGCAAAATGCGAAGGGCAACCGCGTCTTTGTCGATTTTGAAGGCGCTATGACCGCATCAACGGTGTGGATCAACGGGATTCGCCTCGGCGAGTACAAGGGAGGCTACACTCCCTTCTCTTTCGAACTCACTCCACACCTTCACGCCGACGCTGAGAACGTGCTCTGCGTCCAGCTCGACTCTACCGAGCGCCCGGACATTCCCCCCTTCGGCTACGAAATCGACTACATGACCTTCGGCGGCATCTATCGTGAGGTTTCTCTTCGCATCGTGCCGTCCGTCTATATCGATAACATCTTTGTCCGCGCCCACGACGTTCTGACCGCCACCCCTTCACTCGATGTGGATTGCTTTCTGGCCGGAGAAATCCGTAGTGGTCAGGTCCTCGAAGTTGAGCTTCGCGACGGCGACAAAGTCATCGCAACCGGCAAACAGCCGATCCCGCGGAATTCCTCCATCCCGGTTGACGTCCACCCGGCGGCCGGCCCAGTGCAAGCCGCCGTCTATGCAAGCGACCAGACAACCTCCGATCCGGCGCGGCACACAGTCTCCCTCACCCAGCTCGCCGGCATCCGGCTTTGGGGTGTGGAACACCCCCATCTCTACACCATCAACGTGCACCTCCTCGCAGAAGGCCAGATCCTCGACGAAGACTCCCGCCGCATCGGCTTCCGCGAAGCTACCTTTACTGATCACGGATTCTCCCTCAACGGACAAATCGTCAAGTTGCGCGGACTTGACCGGCATCAGACTTTTCCGTTTGTGGGCCAGGCGATGCCTGCGCGCGTGCAGCGCCAGGACGCGAAGATTCTGCGCAACGTTCTGCATTGCAATATCGTTCGCACATCGCATTACCCGCAGTCGCGCCACTTCCTCGACGCCTGCGACGAGATCGGTCTTCTCGTCCTGGAGGAAATCCCTGGCTGGCAGCACATCGGCGACGAGGCATGGAAGCAGGTGGCCGTCGACAACGTGGGTCGCATGATCCGCCGCGACTGGAATCATCCCGCCATCATTCTCTGGGGCGTGCGCATCAACGAATCGCGCGATGACCACGACTTCTACACGCGCACCAACGCTCTTGCCCACTCGCTCGACACGACCCGCCAGACGGGCGGCATAAGAAACTTCCAGTCATCGGAGTTTCTCGAAGACGTCTTCACCATGAATGACTTCGGCATTCCGTTGCTGCCTCCGAATCATCCCCGTTACCTCAATACGGAATTTGTCGGGCACACCTTCCCCACCAAAACCACCGACGACGACGAACGGCAGCGCGAGCACACCCTCCGTCATGCCCGCATTCACGATCAGCTCGCCTCCAATCCGCAATATGCCGGGGGCATCGGCTGGTGCGCCTTCGACTACAACACCCACGCCAACTTCGGTTCCGGTGATCGCATCTGCTATCACGGCGTCGCCGATATCTTCCGCGAACTGAAAGCCGCCGGGGGTTTCTATCGATCCCAGTGCGACCCTGCGGAAGAAATTGTTCTCGAGCCTGCCTTCCACTGGGCCCGCGGCGATGAATCGGTCAGCTTCACCAGGGCTGTCGTCTGCTCCAATTGCGACCACCTCCGGCTGTTCTCCCGCGCCGGCAGCATTGAGGGGAATCCCTGGAAGCTCATCGCCGAGGCTGATCCGGATCGCGAAGAATTCTCCCACTTGAAATACCCGCCGTTCATCTTCGACATGCATCGCGACCACGCCGGATGGGGTGATCTGCGCATCGATGGATACATCCAGGGAAAGCTGGTGATCTCCAAATCGCTTTCCGGACGCGGCGTCGACAGCAAATTCCTGCTGCTCCCCGATGACCGCGCCCTCGTCGCAGACGGGGCCGACACCACCCGCGTCGTTCTGCGTGTCACCGATGAGTTCGGCGCCATTCGCCCCTTCGCAAACGATCCCATCGTCTTCACCCTGGAAGGGCCGGCAGAGCTGATTGGCGACAATCCGTTCTCCCTCATCGGCGGCACAGGCGCCGTATGGATTCGCGCGCGCGAGCAGGCAGGCGTCGCGCAATTGACGGCGCGTCACCCTCGCCTGGGATCGCAGACCGTTTCCATTGAACTCACGGCTGCGCCACCCGAGTCGATCTAGTGCTCCGAACCCGGAACGCAGTCACGATTGCAATTGGACCCGCCGTTGTCCGCGCCTCGGGCATAATTCACAAGGCACGCGCAGGAACCTGCAAGCGTCGGCCACGCGGCATTAACATATGAACGACATCGTGAACCAGTCGCCCAGAATTCGTGTTCTGGTGGTCGACGACCACCCGATTATGCGCGTTGGCATTGCCGCCATCATTCAGGCAACGCCTGACATGACGGCCGTTGCTCAGGCTGGCACGGGAGAAGAGGCGGTTCCGCTGTTCGAGAAACACCTCCCTGACCTCACGCTCGTCGATCTGCGCCTCCCCGGAATGAGTGGTGTGGAAGTCATTCGCACGCTCATTGCCCGTCACCACGACGCGAAATTCGTGGTTCTCACTACCTACGAGGGCGACGAGGACATTCACCAGGCCCTCGAGGCCGGGGCGCGCAGCTACATCATCAAAGGCATGCCCCACGAGGCGCTGGTCAGCGCCCTGCGCCGCGTTCACGCCGGTGGCCGTTTTCTGCCCCCTCCCGTCACCCGGGCTTTGGCTTCCCGGTTGCCCAATTCGGAGCTCAGCGCGCGCGAGCGGCAGGTTCTCAATCTGATGGTCGGCGGAAAATCCAACCGCGAAATCGCCTCCGACCTCGGTATCACTGAAGCTACGGTGAAGTGCCATGTCAGCGTGATTCTGATGCGACTCAACGTCAGTGACCGCACCCAGGCTGTTGTTACAGCCCTGCAACGCGGCCTCGTCCACTTATAAGGTTCCTCTGTAGTCCGCGCCACTACGATGCCGGCATAATTTCGCATCCTCAAACATTCACGATCTCGAAAAAGCAAATGCCACCCGGTCAGGGTGGCATTCGCCCAACATCCAGCAGACGTTCAACAAAAGTTCAGCGACCGAACCAGTTGCCGAGGGACTTGCCCGAATCCCCAGCTCCGCCGGTCAAAAGTTGATCTTGCCCGAGAGCACCACTTCGCGCCCGGGGTTCGATCCGTCCAGCAGGCCGAACAGTCCAACCGTCCCGGCTCCCCCACCGTAGTAGCCCGTGGTGCGCACGCCATTGCAGGCCCCGCATGAGCTGTACTGCCCCCACCAGCTCGCCGGCACGCTGAAGATCGGCGTGTTTGTCAGGTTGATGAACTGGGCCGCGACCGCCACGTTCACCCGCTCCGTCACCGGGAACTGCTTGGTGAGATTCAGGTCCGAGGTGGTCAGTGCCGGCCCGCGCAGCGCGCCATTCTGGCAATTGCCGTAGGTGTAATTCGCAACCTCCGCTACCGCGCCGGGATTCAGATTCGTTCGTCCAATGCTGCTCCCGATCTGTACCGTCTGCATTGGTTCGGACCGCGCTATGCCGGCAACGCAGTCCGGTCGAGGCTCGTACGACCCCGTCAGCGATGCTGCTGACAGCGGGTTCTCGTCGCCCATATATGCGCCTGCAAACGGTGTGATGGCGAATCCCGACCGGAACGAGAGATCGAGCGCCGTCTGCCAGCCGCCGATCACTTCGTCCAGGCCCCGGCCGACGTTGCTCGCAATCAGTTTTCCCCGCCCGATCGGCAGGTTGTAAACGCCGTACGCCTGCAGGTTCTGAGAGGTATCGATCGTGCACCGCCCATAGTCCGCCAGCGGGTCATACTCGTTCTGGAAGAAGTTCTGCGTGGCCTGCGTCTGCGACTCCCCGGCGCCTTCCTCATCGCCATAGGATCCGAAGTAGCCCAGTGAGTTAGCCAGGCACTTGGACCACGTATAACTCGCCTGCATATCCAGCCCGTGATAGTTGCGCTGCGCGAAGATCGCCTCCAGCGCGTTATACCGCGAAATGCCGTCCGATGCGTTGTATCGCGCCTGCGCTCCCGCCGTCACGATCGGCTGCATGAACGGCCCTGGCACGACCGTGCCGTTTGACTCGAGCACCTTCTGGTTGTACAGATAGATGTCCGACATGTGGTCGTCCTTATTCCCCACATATTGCACGGTCGCTGTCATGTTGGCTTTGAACTGGTGTTCGATCGCCACATTCCACTGTTGATCGACTGCGGGTTGCAGATGAGGATTGGTCGCATGCGCCTGACCGCTGGCAAAGCAGGCTGGCGCGAACGCCAGCAGTTGCGTCGGCGTGCATGCCGCTGAGAACGGCGTGTAGCCCTGGTCCAGCGTAGTCACCGGATACTCGAGCCCTGCTCCTGAGTTATTCACCTCGTCGTGTAGTTCGACATTCGGAGGATTGACCACGGCCATGTTATTAACGCCGTTGCCCTCCATGTAGGTAGAGATGTCATATGCGCCGCGGAACACCGTATTCGGCACGCCTGCCGGCTGCCATGCAAAACCAATACGCGGCTGGAAGTTATCTCTCCCCGTATAAGTGTCGTAGTTGGTACCTATCTCCGGTGTTCCCGTCAGCAGATCGAAATTCACGTTGTTGCCGGCGGTTTTGTCGCCGCGTGGCGTCGTTAGTTCATAGCGCAACCCGGCGTTTACGGTCAGGCTGTGGCTCGCCCGGTAATTGTCCTGCGCGAACCCCGCAAACAGGCTGTTGCGCAGATGGAAATTGAACGGCACGCCCTGCTGTACGTTTTCCGGAAGGCCCAGCAGAAAGTCCGCAAACGCGCTTCCGTAATTCCCGTTGCTCCCTGTGTACTGGCCGTTGAATGTGAACGAACCGGCAGCGCCCTGGTTCCCGGCGTACACGTCGTTCATGATGTAGTGGTAGTACTCGAAGCCGCCGTGAACCGTGTGCTTCCCATGCGTCCACGTCAGCGCGTCCTCCGCCTCGATGGTCGTGTCGTGGAAAATCTCCACGCCATCGGCGCTCCCGATCCCCGTATAGCCGAAGCTCATCGCCGGCAAAATGCTCTCCTGCACGCCCGGCAGCCCAAACTCTGTCGGCAGGTTCCCGCTCACCGGATTGGTATAGATC
>JASHPM010000531.1 GCA_030038115.1 Acidobacteriaceae bacterium
GGTACTGCTGGTAGTCGCGTCAAGGGCAGCAAAAAGGGCAGGTCCGAGGACCTGCCCTTTCTGTTTGGAGCTGAGGCTTACTTGGCGGCGACGGCTTCCTTCGTCAGCCCGGCCTGCTCGCGCAATGCGGCGGCCTTGTCGGTGGCTTCCCAGGTGAAGTCCGGCTCGTTAACGCGCCCGAAGTGGCCGTAGGCAGCTGTCTTGCGGTAGATGGGACGGCGCAGATTCAGGCTCTCGATGATGCCCTTCGGTGTCAGTTCGAAGTTTTTGCGCACGAGCGCGACCAGTTCGGCCTCATCGAGTTTGCCGGTTTCGAAGGTTTCGACGAGCACGCTGACCGGCTCGGCAACACCGATGGCATAGGCCAGCTGCACTTCGCAGCGCTCGGCGAGCCCGGCAGCCACGATGTTCTTGGCAACGTAGCGGGCGAGATAGGCCGCGGAGCGATCGACCTTCGTCGGATCCTTGCCGCTGAAGGCGCCGCCGCCGTGACGGCCCATGCCGCCGTAGCTGTCGACGATGATCTTGCGGCCGGTGAGGCCGGTGTCACCCATGGGTCCGCCGATGACGAAGCGGCCGGTGGGATTGATGTGGTACTTGGTGTTCTCGTCGAGCAGCGCGGCGGGCAGCACAGCCTGGATAACGTGCCTGAGGACGTCGGCGCGAAGTTCTTCGTTGGTGACGGTCTCGGCGTGCTGGGTGGAGATGACGACCGCGTCGATGCGGACCGGCTTGTGGTTGGCGTCGTACTCCACGGTGACCTGGCTTTTGCCGTCAGGGCGAAGGTAGGGAAGCTTGCCCGACTTGCGGACTTCAGCGAGGCGGTGCGTGAGCTTGTGGGCCAGCGAGATGGGTGTGGGCATCAGCTCGGGCGTCTCGTTGGTCGCGTAGCCGAACATCATGCCCTGGTCGCCGGCGCCGCCGGTATCGACACCCATGGCGATGTCGCCGGACTGCTTGTTGATGGTGGAGATCACGGCGCAGGTGTTCGAGTCGAATCCGTAGGTGGCGTTGTCGTAGCCGATGGAGGCGACCACGCCACGTACCAGGGTCTGAAAATCGACATACGCACGAGTGGTGATCTCGCCGGCGATGACAACGAGGCCGGTGGCGGTGAGGGTTTCGCATGCGACGCGGCTGTAAGGGTCCTGCTCGAGGCAGGCGTCGAGGATCGCGTCAGAAACCTGGTCGGCAATTTTGTCGGGGTGGCCTTCGGTAACGGATTCCGAGGTAAAGAGAAAGCGTTCAGCTGCTGGCAAGGATTTCCTCCAGAAGGATGCGGATTTCGAGGATAAATGGAGTCGGAATCCGATGGAATTGCACTCTTATGGTACCGGAGGGAAAGGGGCAGGCCAAGCGGTTGCAGCGGGCGGGAGGCTGGGGCGCCTCAGCGGGGAAATGCGGAGGCCGGAAAGGACGGGCGGCAGGGGGCAAAAGATCGATGGAAAGCTGACTGGGAGGGGTAGAATCCGGTCAGTTGACCCTATGAGCGCGAAAAATCCGCAAGGTCTGAAGAACCACCGTCGTAGCGACCTGTGGTTCTGGGTGGTCGGGCTGATCGTGACGATCAACCTGGTGGTGTCGATTGTCAGCCTGGTTCGGGTACGGAATTTCCATCATGTGTGGGTGCTGATCCTGTCGCTGGCGCTTGTTGTCCTGTATCTGCGGGTGCGGGAGTATCCGCTGAAGGTGCAGGACCGGGTGATTCGGCTGGAGGAGCGGTTGCGGCTGCAGGCGCTGTCCCCGCCGGAGTGGCAGGCTCAGATCGGCCGCCTCAGCGAGGATCAGCTGATCGGGTTGCGATTTGCGGGGGACGACGAAGTGGTGGCCCTGGCCAGGCAGGCGCTGGATGAGAACCTCAACCGCAAGCAGATCAAGGAGCGCATCCGGAACTGGCGCGCCGATCAATGGCGCGTGTGACGCCGGATACTGTGTAAGTCCCGGAAAAGGGGTTTGCTGAGGAAAGGCGGGGGTGCAGCCATGGCCAAGGTGGTTGCGATCGTCGGGAGTTATCGCAGGGGTGGAATTACCGACCAGGCGGTGGATGCGGTTCTGGACGGGGCCCGGGAGAACGGCGCGCGGACGGAAAAAATCTATCTGATCGAGCAACACATCGAGTTCTGCAAAAACTGCCGGATGTGCACGCAGGTAAAGGGACCCGAGCGCGGGAAATGCGTGCACCAGGACGATCTGGAGTTTGTGCTGCAGGAAGTAGAGGATGCAACCGCGGTGGTGCTGGGATCGCCGGTGAATTACTACAACGTAACGGCGGTTTTTCGCCGGTTTATGGAGCGGCTGTTGGGCTACACGTACTGGCCGTGGGGAAAGAACCTGGGTCCGGTGATGCGCAAAAAAGTCCGGGCGAAGAAGGCCGTGCTGGTGGCGTCGGCGGCGGTGCCGGGTCCTCTTATCCCGCTGACGACGGGCGCTCCGCGAGCGCTGAGGGTGGCGGCAAAGATGGTGGGCGCCAAACCGGTCGGGAAACTGTGGATCGGCCTGGTCGGCGCCGAGCCGGAGGAAACCTTGCGTCCGCGTGTGCACGCAAAAGCCGTGCGACTGGGCAGGAAGCTGGCGTAAGGCAGCGATCCGGGGCGGGTGGGCGAGTTAGCCGTTCAGCGGATCAGGGATAGCCAGTGAGAAAGCCGCACCCCTGTGAAGTACTTTCCCTTCCCCTCATTGGGGTTTCGCGGGTGGCGCCTGCGAGCCGGAGGAAGTCGTCGCGGAAGAGGGCGATTGCCCCGCCGGCGGTTGCTTTTGCGGGTTGCCGGTGATGTCCTGACCCTGATAAATGACGCGAATGCTGGTGTGAAATTCGTGGTAGTTGGTGTACTTCACCGTCTCGCGCATGTGGACGTCATCGCTGAGATAGCCGTGGCCGGCGGCGAAGTGCAGCATGCCGTCACCGTGGGTGTACACGGGGAACCAGTATTTGCCATCGACCAGCTGGCGATAGGTGACGAAGGGGATGGACAGATCCTCGTGGCCAGGGCGCAGGTCGTCGGGTACGTTTTTGCCGTTGGTGACGACGATCTGGTGCTCCTTTTGGTCGACCCAGATACGGCCCTGGAAGTAGCGCTTCTTCTTCTCGATAACTTTGGGT
>JASHPM010000532.1 GCA_030038115.1 Acidobacteriaceae bacterium
GCAACCGGAAAGAGATCGAGCTTGTAGGCGTTCTGCGACAGGGGCGATGCACCCTGGACGGCGACGGCTCCGGCGGCGCGCGCCGTTTCCTCGGTGATGGGTTTGCCGGCGAGGGCGGCCTCGGCCTGGGGAGAGCGGCGCACGACCGGAGAGGCTGTGCCCATGACGATGACAGCGCGACGGCAAATATCGCCATCCATCTCGAGTACGACGCCGGCATCGGCGATGGCCCAGTCGAAGCTCTCTTTTTCGCCATATTTCTGATAGGCGGAGCGGGTGCCGCGAGCGGGCCTGGGAATCATGATCGCAGTCAGCAACTCATCGGGCTCGATGACGGTGAATTTTGTCGGGTTAGCGTCGGGAACGATGTACAGCTCCCTGATGCCAACGGTTCGCTTGCCGCGCTTTGCCGAGCTGAGCTCGACGCCGGCGTTGAGCCCGAGCAGAGCGACCGCTGCCGAGGATGGCGCAACCGACGGGCAAGTAGCGTATTCCATGATGGCGTGGTACTGATTCAGCCCCTCAAAGGCGAAGCAAAGGTCCTTGCCTTTGCGGATGCACTGAAAATCCGCGGAGCGGTAGTACCAGCACTGCACGCGTTGCAGCAGATTGCCGCCCACGGTCGCCATGTTGCGGATGTGCGGCGTGGCGGCGTGGCTGCAGGCGTCGGACAGGATCTGATAGTGCGAGCGGATGAGGGGGTGGTCGCCGATCTCGGCCAGGGTGGTGAGCGGTCCGACGGTGATCCCTTCGCTGGTTTCGCGGATTCCGCGCAGTTCGGAGACGTTATGGATATTGACGAGGCGGGCCGGCTGCTCGATGCCGTCCTTCATGCGGTCGAGGAGGTCGATGCCGCCAGCTTTCACAACGGCGCCGTCTTTCAGCTGCGAAAGGGCCGCGTCGACGGTGGTGCAGTCTGCGATGGCGAAGCGGTTCATGCCAGCTCCTTTCCCTGGGCGGGCGCGTGCAGCGCCGCCAGCACGACAGCGGGCGTCATGGGAGTCTGGCGAATGCGGACTCCGATGGCGTTGTAAACGGCGTTGCCGACGGCGGCGCCAATGGAGACGACTCCAGCGGCCTCACCGATGCCCGAAGCGTCGGTGGAACTCTGGCCGAGGTAGGCTTCGACCAGCCGGACGTCGATTTGGGGGATTTCGCGCGCGCCGAGGATTTTGTACTGCTCCAGGTCGGCGTTCACCATCAGCCCGTATACCGGATCGAGCAGGCGATTCTCGAGCAGCGTGTAGGAAATCCCCTGGATGATGCCGCCATTGATCTGACTGATGACCTGAGCGGGATTCATGGGCCGGCCGCAGTCGTGGACGGAAAGCACGCGCCGGACATGGATGCGGCCGAGCTCGGTATCGACTTCGACTTCGGCGACATCCACGCCGCCATAGGTGAGATATTTCTTCGGGTCGTAATCGGGAATGCGCTTCGCCTGCACCGCGATCTGTGAGGTGCTCATCTTCGACGCGGCGCGCCGGAAGCTGAGCGGCTCCGTTTTTCCCGAGCGGCTGCGCACTTCGCCATCGACGAGCACGAGGTCATCCGGGGTTGTGCCCAGCGCCAGGGCAATGTCGGCGAGGAATTTCTGCGAGGCCTGCCAGGCCGCATCGCGCACCGCGGGAGTGAGGGACAGCGTGGTGACGCTGCCGCCGGAATTGGGTCCCTCGGCGTAATTGGTATCGCCGATTTTGACGGCAATTTGCGATGGCGGGACGCCGAACTGCTCGGCGAGGATTTGCGCCATCACGGTCTTGATGCCCGAGCCGATGTCCTGCACGCCGGACAGCACTTCGAGCGAACCGTCTTTGTGAATGCGGACCTCGGCGGAAGAGTTCATGCTCACGAAGCGATACCAGACGGACTGCGCCAGTCCAACGCCGCGCTTGACGGGACCGGGGCTCGCGCCGGCGACGGGATTGCGCGACTTCCACAGGTCGCTCTCGCGCACGATTTGCCGCTCCACGCGGCGCACCGGGTGTTCGTCCGTCTTGTCGCGCAGGTCAATGGGATCCATGTTGAGCTTCACGGCCAGGTCGTCGATGGTTTGCTCCAGCGCGAAGGCGCCCTGGGGATGACCGGGAGCGCGCATGGCCGTAGCGGGGCCCGCGTTGATGAAGACGTCGTTTTCCTCGGTGTGCAGCGAGGCAGATTTGTAGAGATTCGCAGCCGGGCCGGAGCAGCCTGCGCCGGTGCCGCATCCGGCGGTGCCGTAGGCAATGAGCTGGATGGCGGTAATGGAGCCGTCCTTCTTCGCTCCGATGCGCAGCGTCTGGTCGGAGCTGGGCCGATTGCCGACGGAGAGGTGCTCTTCTTCGCGATCGAGCATCAGCCGGACCGGCGCGCCGGTCTTCTTCGAGAGGGCCGCGGCCACGACGCCGGGATTGCCTGCCCCGAACTTTGCGCCAAAGCCGCCGCCCATAAACTCCGTGATGACGCGCACCTGGGTGAGCGGGAGGTGGAAGAAGCCAGCCAGTTCCTCGCGAACACTGGACGTTCCCTGCGTGGAAGCCCACACCGTGAGCAGGTCCGGCTTCCAGTCGGCGACAACGCCATGCGTTTCCAGCGCCGAGTGCGTTTGCACCTGGGTGACGTAGTGTCCTTCGACAATAACGTCGGCGTCTTTGAAGCCCTGATCGGTTTCGCCGCGGCGATGGATCGAGGGGCCGTGGATGTTGCCGGTTTGCTTCACGTTGTTAGGACCGCCTCCGCCGCCGGCGCTGCCTTCTTCGTCCGCCGCGCCAGGAAACACATTGGGAGCATCGGGGGAGCGCGCTGTGAGGGGATCGACAACAAACGGGACCACGTCGTAGTGAACCGTGACCAGCGCAGCCGCTTCTTCAGCGGCCGCGGGAGTGGTTGCGGCCACGGCGGCCAGAGGCTGGCCGGCATAGCGCACCACAGGATACTTCACCGGGTCCAGCGCGGGATTGCGCAGTACCGCGTTGCCGAGGACATGCTGGATGACATGCACGCCGCGAACGCCGGGGTATTTCTCCGCGGCGGATGTGTCAATGGAAAGAATTTTCGCGTGGGGCACGGACGCATTCACGAACTTCGCGTACAACATGCCGGGCAGCTGCACGTCGGACGTATAGCGCGCGCGTCCCGTGGCTTTGGACTTGCCGTCGTAGCGTTCGATCGA
>JASHPM010000533.1 GCA_030038115.1 Acidobacteriaceae bacterium
GCATTTGGAGTGCGGACGGCGGAAGAGCCGCTGGGGATGCTGAGGAGCATTGCGGCGGCGGTGCACTCGGTGGATCCGGAAATCGCGCTGGCGCAGCCGGAGACGCTGGACCAGATTCGCGAAGAGACGATGTCGAGCGAGAAATTCACGCTGATTTTGTTTGGGACTTTTGCGGCCGTGGCGCTGTTTCTGGCGGCGCTGGGAATTTATGGAGTGATGGCGTTCAGCGTGGCGCAGCGGTCGCATGAACTTGCGCTGCGCATGGCGCTGGGCGCGTCGCCGGGGCGCGTGGTAGGGCTGGTGGTGCGGGAAGGCGCGATTTTGGCGGCGATTGGCCTGGGGCTGGGATTGGTGGGCGCGTACTTTGTGGGGCGCGCGATGCAGAGCATGCTGTTTGGGGTGAAGCCGCTGGATGTTGCGGCATTCCTTTTGGTGGGGGTGGTGCTGATGGCAGCGGCGCTGCTGGCGTGTTATCTGCCGGCGCGGCGAGCGGCGGGGATTCATCCGATGCAGGTGCTGAGGACGGAGTGAGGCAGCCGGGAGCGGGGAGCCTGTGGCCGGTAGCCTGTAGCCGTAGCTGGTAGCGAAGAAGCGGTTAGCGAAGGACGATTAGCGAAAGGCGGCGCGCTTCGCGCGTATCCCACATCTGGCAAAGGCGGCCAGATGTGGGGCACCCATGCTTTCGATGAAGGCGGGTCAGAAGCTGAAGAACTTTTCGCGCAGGGCGTCTTCGTAGGCTTTCTTCGCTTCTTTGGCTTTGTTGCGCGCTTCGTCTTCGGCCATGGCGGCGTTCTCCCACTGATCGATCTGGGCGACGGTGTGGTTGACCGAAGCGAGGGTCTCTTCGCGGCGGATGGCGGCGACCCATTCGTCGACGGCGTTCTGGTAGCTCTTCTGCATCTGGTCCAGTTCGGAAACCTCTACGGGCATACGGGTCGTCCTCCATCGGGACAATGTAGGCGGATTGTGTGAAGGAATGATGTAAAGGCAGCCGGGAGCCAGCACCCGACGCGGTTCGGTTGCGTATGCTGAGGACATGAGCGGGCCAGGAGTGAGTGAGCGCGTGCATCGGTTCTGGCAGCGGGTGACCGCGGGCATGGAGATGAACGAGCTGTGGGGGCAGTTCAGCGCCGACGCGCGCACCAGCTATCGGCTGTATTCGCAGGAAGTGGATGCGACCCGGGGCGAGGGTGTGTCGCAGGGGCGGCACATTTTACTGATCGCGCGGCAGGTGTTCTGGGCGTTTCTGGAGAAGCTTTCCCCGGCCAAGCGGGTGCTGCTGTTGGCGGCGCTGGTGCTGATGTTTCTGCCGGGCAGCGAATTTCACTGGAAGTGGGGCTCGAGCAACGTGAGCGTGTCAACACCGGACCTGCGTTTGTGGGGCGGGCTGCTGATGTTCGGGTTGCTGATGATGGAAGTGGGCGACCGGGTGGTGATGAAGCGGGATCTGCAGATCGCGAAGGAGATTCAGGCGTGGCTGCTGCCGGCGCGGGCTCCTGCGGTGCCGGGACTGGAGATTGCGTTCGCGACGAAGCCTGCGAACACAGTGGCGGGCGACTACTACGATGTGTTTGCGCGGCCGGGGCCGGAGGGGAAGACGTTTCTGATGGCGATTGCCGATGTGGCGGGCAAGAGCGTGCCCGCGGCGATGCTGATGGCGACGTTCCAGGCGAGTTTGAAGACGCTGAGCGATACGCCAGGACCGCTGACGGAGCTGGTGGCGAGGATGAATCGCTATGCGTGCAGCAACAGCCAGAACGGGCGGCGATTTACGACGGCGGTGATCGCGGAGTACGAGCCTGGGTCGCGCAGAGTGACGTATGTGAATGCGGGGCACAACAGTCCGATGGTGCTGCGCCGAACGGGCGCGGTGGAACGGCTGAGCATGGGCGGGATGCCGCTGGGGGTGATGGACGCGGCGCAGTATGAGGCGGGCGAAGTGACGCTGGACGCGGGGGACTGGCTGGCGCTGTTCACGGATGGCGTGATCGAAGCGGAGAATCCGGCGCAACAGCAGTACAGCGAGGAACGGCTGCTGGTGATGCTGCGCTGGGGCGCGCAGATGACGCCGGCGATGCTGCTGGATGCGATTCTCCAGGACATTACCCGGTTCGCGGCGAATGCTCCGCAGCACGACGACATTACGCTGATGCTGGTGAAATGCAGCCTGTAGCCTGTAGCCCGTAGCCGGCAGGTGAGAAGCGGCCAGCTAACAAGCGGTCAGCGAAGGGCCGGTCAGCGGAAAAGCGGTCAGCGGAAAGGCGGTCAGCGGAAAGGCGGTCAGCCAGATTGTGCTCGACGGGCAGGCTTCTTTGCTGTCCGCATCTCGGTTGCTCGATGATCGGCTCTCAGCTAACCGCGTTCGCAGGTGAACCCCCTACGCGAGCGCGAGATTGATGTTCTGAATGGCTTCGTCGATTTCCTGGGGGCTTTTGTAGCCGACGGTGACGGAGTCGACTTTGGCATTCTGGAAGGCGAAGCGCATGGCTCTCTGGCGGTCGTCGTGGCCGAAGCTGCCTTCGCCGGCGAGCTTCATGCTGATGACGCCCATGCCGGCGGCGCGAGCCTGGTGGATGCGCTCGACAACCTCAGGAACGTTGCCACGGCCGGGGCCGTCGGCGATTTCCGTATCCATGCGGGTGCCGTTGTGATTGACGCGGATCATGGCCACCTGGAGCCAATGGAAGTCGGGAACGCGGCGGAGGGCGGGGAGTCCGTGGACGGAGGCGCCGCGGGCGAGGACGGCTTTGCGGTCCTGGGCTTTGACGATGCCGTCCTGCCAGCGGGTGGTGACGTTGGGCCAGTCGCCGATGTGCTGCCAGTGCAGGAGAGCGATGTCGAAGTAGTCGGAGTTGATTTGTTTGCGGAGCTCGTCGATGCGGACCTGGGG
>JASHPM010000534.1 GCA_030038115.1 Acidobacteriaceae bacterium
AATAGCCGCTTTCGGCAGCCTCGGCTTCATCGAGCGCGGCCACAATGGCCGGCGCTTTGCGGATGCCGCCGCCCAGCGCGGCTTCCAGATCCACCACTTCGGTGCCTTCGGCTTCCGGCACAGCTTCTTCTGCTGCCGGCTCGCCCTCGGCCACTGCCTGCAGATCGCCCGTAACGCCGGCAGCTTCCGGGGCCAGCGCCTTGTCGCCCCCCGCGGCCGCGCCCTCGGCGATCGAGTCGGCAATCTTCGACGTGAACAGCCGGATGGCGCGCAGCGCGTCGTCGTTGCCCGGGATCACAAAGTCCACCACCGTCGGATCGCAGTTGGTGTCCACCACGGCGACCACCGGAATGCCCAGCTTGCGCGCTTCCTTCACCGCAATGGCTTCGTTGCTCGAATCGACCACGAAGATCGCGTCCGGCAGCCGCCGCATGCTCTTGATGCCGGCCAGGTTGGCCTGCAGATGCTTGCGCTCGCGCTCGAGGCGAATCACTTCCTTCTTGGTCAGCAGATCGTAGCGGCCGTCGGTGGCCATCTCATCCAGCTCCTGAAGGCGCTTCACCGATTTCTGCACCGTTACCCAGTTGGTGAGCAGCCCGCCCAGCCAGCGCTGGTTGATGTAGAACATCCCGCAGCGGGTCGCCTCCTCGGCGATCGCGTCCTGCGCCTGGCGCTTGGTGCCGACGAACAGAATCACTTTCCCCTGCGCCGCCAGTTCCGTCACGAACTTCGACGCTTCTTTGAACATCTTCAGGGTCTTCTGCAGATCGATGATGTAAATGCCGTTGCGCTCGCCGAAGATGTACTCCTTCATCCGCGGATCCCAGCGCTTGGTCTGATGCCCGAAGTGGACTCCCGCTTCGAGCAGCTCCTTCATGGTGATGGTTGCCAAACGACCTCCTTATTGGACTGCATTCCGGCGGATGCTGCTGGCCGGAATTGATTCCCCCACGAAGGGGGAAGATTTAACTACCTAACTCAGCCAGTAACCTGCAGCGGGTAGCTTGTAGCTTTTGCTACTCGCCACCGGCGACCGGCTACGGGCTCGGCGAAGCGATTACCGCTTCGAGAACTGGAACCGCTTACGGGCGCCCTTCTGCCCGTACTTCTTGCGTTCCTTCACGCGCGCGTCGCGGGTCAGCAGGCCTTCGCTCTTCAGCGTCTTGCGCAGCTCCGCGTTGAACTGCAGCAGGGCGCGGGCAATGCCCATCTTCACCGCATCGGCCTGTGCGGCCACGCCGCCACCGGAAACCGTGGTGACCACGTCGAAGGTCGCGGCGGTTTCGGTGAGCACCAGCGACCGCTTCGCGGCCACTCGCTGCTGCTCCGTCACAAAATAGGCGTCGAAGCCTTTGCCGTTCACCTTGAACTCGCCCGTGCCGGGGCGCAGATACACGCGCGCAATCGCCGCTTTCCGCCGTCCCGTGCCGTAATACTGAACCAGATCTGCCATGTGTCTCGTGTCTCTTCCTTATGCCTTATGCGGTGAGTTCCAGCGGTTGGGGCTTCTGCGCCGCGTGCGGATGCTTCTCGTCGCGATACACGTTGAGCTTGGTGGCCATTTTGCGGCCCAGTTTGGTCTTGGGCAGCATGCCTTTGATCGCTTCTTCCACCACCTTCTCGGGCCGGCGCTCGATCAGGCGCATGAACGACTCCTCGCGCAGCCCGCCGGGGAACCCGGTGTAGCGGCGGTAGGTCTTCTTCTGGCTCTTCAGCCCCGTCAGCCGCACCTTGCCGGCGTTGATCACGATCACGTGATCGCCCATGTCCAGGAACGGCGTGTACTTCGGGTTCCTCTTGCCGCTCAGCACGCTGGCTGCTTCGGTAGCCAGGCGGCCCAGCGTTTTGCCGCTGGCGTCCACCACGAACCACTTGCGGTCGATCTCGCGCGCCTTCGGTATATAGGTAGACATCTCTGTTCTTCTCTCCCGGCCCTGCCCTGATCTCTGCTCCGGCAGCCCCAAAATTGCCCACGCAACGCCCATTCGCGGAAACTAAACTCTTCCGCGGCTTTCGGATGCTGTACGCGTGAGTTGGCGCAGAATTGTGGAGGCCCCGGTCCCTGAATACATCCAGATTTTCCGGATTCGACCATCCCCGGCTGCGGTGCAAACGCACAGACGCGAGGACGCACACTGCGCAAGGACTTCAGGATACGGGAATTCGCCGGTGGAAGTCAATTACACGAGGGGGCCTGTCCCCCGCCCGAAACCGCGCCTCCAACGCACCGGCCGCCCGCCTCACCCAGTGCAACCCAAGCCACCCCACCTCGGTTCCAACCCTCCCTCGGGTTGTGTTGCAGCCCCCGGGCGCGTCAAACTAATGAGAGACAGCCGGTAGCCTGTAGCCAGTGGCCGGTCGCCTGAGTCGATAAGAAAGGCCCATGCAGGACACGATCATTCAGGACACGATCATTTCAGTGGCGGAGCGGCGGGAGCCGTTCGGCATTCCGGTCGCCGGATCGGTGATGCTGCACGTGGCCTTCGTGGGAGCCATCGCCCTGCTGGTCTTTGTCAACGCGCGCTTTCGCGGCAACCAGTGGGGCGTCAACGGCACCGAGGGCGCCATCCAGGCGAATCTCGTGAACTCCGCCCCGTCGATTCCGCTGCCGCAGCTTACTCCGCCCACGCCCAACGTTCTCGCCACAGAAATGCCCAGCCCCTCCCCCGCGCCGCCCTCCAAAGAGACCATCCCGCTCCAGCAGACCAACGCCATCCCCATTCCCGAGCGCAAGCCAAAGCTGCGCCCCGCCGAGAAGCCGAAGCCCGCCTCGCCGCAACACGCCCAGCCGCTAAACCAGCCTAACCGCGCCAACTATGGCGAGGCCGCCCCCACCCAGCTCGAGCACGCCATGAACAATGGGCCGCAGCGCAACAACACCCCGGTCACCATCAACGGCGGCGACTTCGCCTCCCGCTTTCCCTGGTACGTCAACAAAATCACCACCCTCGTCAGCCAGAACTGGTACCGCTACCAGATCGATCAAAACACCCGCTACGGCAGCCAGGTGTCGGTGACCTTCCTCATCGAACGCGACGGCAGTGTCGACTTCACCAGTATCACCATCCCCGAGCCCAGCTCTTCGCCCTCGCTGAACAAAACCGCCAAAGAGGCGGTACAGCGCGTGGGGAGTTTCGGACCGTTGCCTGATCAGTACACAGGAAGAACCGTATCCGTGGAGTACACTTTTACCTACGATCAGCCCGCGCACTGAGGGGCCGTGCGGATCGCCTTTTGACGTGTCGATTCATCGATTTCCCATACCGGCGAGCAATCCTTTCACGGCGTTTGCGCTTCCCACAGGACACATGCTCCCCATCCGCTGCCCCGCCGGCCGGCCCCTGTTGCTCATCCCCACCATGGAAATGGAAAATGCATGATTGAAAGTCCCCCGCGCAAGCCTGCAACTCTTCGGATTTTTCTTTTCCTCGCATCCCTGGTCGTCACCGCCTCCGCGCTCCACGCCCAGGACTGGGTGCGCACCGGAACCAACCTCGGCGTCACCAGGATTCGCATCGCCGCCGCCGATTTCAAGGCCGGATCTCCCGATTCCCAGACAGGCCCCCTCAAGTCTGCATTCGACCAGACCCTCTATAACGACCTGCGCTACGCCGGCATTTTCGATGTGGTTTCAAAAAGCATGATCCCCAACGTCATGCCCGGCTCCCCCCAGGAAATCAACCTGCCGCAATGGAAAGCCGACCCCTCCAACGCCGCCATGGTGGCCTTCGGCACGCTGGCCGTCAGCGGCGGCCATCTCTCGGTCCAGGGTTATCTTTATGACACCACCCCCGGCACGCCCAACCCCCAGGTGCTGGGCAAGCAGTATGGCGATACCGCCACCGCCGACGCCTCGCGGATGATCGCGCACCGTTTCGCCGACGAGATCATCGAACGGCTGGGCGGCGTGCCCGGCATTGCCGAAACAAAGATCTATTACGTCTCCGGCCACGGCGGCGACAAGGAAATCTGGGTGATGGACTACGACGGCATGAACGAGCGCCAGCTCACCCATCTGGGCACCATCTCGCTCTCCCCGCATGTGTCCCCGGACAATTCGCGCGTCGCCTTCAGTTCCCTGGGCCGGGATGGCTGGTCGATCCGCATGTACTCCCTCGATCTGGGGCGGCTGGTCTCCTTCCCCCAGTGGGGCGACACAACCCTTTCCCCGGCGTGGTCGAGCGACGGCAACAGGCTCGCTTTCTCATCGGCGCGAACCGGCGATCCCGAGATCTACGTGAGCGACGCTTCGGGAACCGGAGCGCGGCGGCTGACCGCGTTTCGCGGGCCGGACGTCTCCCCGGTGTGGAATCCAAAGACCAACGCCCAGATTGCCTGGGTGAGCGGGCGGACCCAGCTGCCGCAGATCTACATCATGGATTCCGACGGCGCCAACATCTCCCGCATGACCGACGGTGGCTACGCTACTTCGCCTTCCTGGTCGCCCAGCGGCCAGTTCCTCGCCTTTGCCTGGAACCGCAGCTACGGCCCCGGCGCCCCCGGCGGCGAAGACATTTACGTGATGGACATCGCCAGCAAGCGCTGGACCCAGCTGACCCACGACGCCGGCGCCAACGACTTCCCCTCATGGTCGCCCGACAGCCGGCACATTGTTTTTCAGCGTGAGCTGAACGGCCACACAGAAATCTGGATGATGCTGGCCGACGGTACGGACCAGCAGCAGCTAACCCACGGTGGCGGCACCAACACCATGCCCAACTGGAGCTGGAAATGACAACCTGATTCCCTTGCGGGCTGCGATCCAGTCCGTTTTGCCCTGGTTAAAAACCCCAAAACGCTCCTTAAGGAGGAGAGAAACGTGGAATATTCAAAGCGCACGTCCCTGGTTGCAGCCGCAGGTCTCGCGGTCTTACTGACACTGGCCGGATGCCACAAGAAGAAAGAGGCGCCTCCGCCCCCGGCCGCTCCGGCGGAAACCGCTCCCGCGCCCCAGGCCACCATCAACGCCAATCCCACGACCATCGCTCCAGGCGAGAGCTCTGTGCTGACGTGGAAAACCACCGATGCCACCAATGTCTCCATCGTCGGCCTCGGCCAGGTGGCCTCCTCGGGCACGCAGACCGTGCAGCCCACCCAGACCACCAGCTATCACCTCATCGCCCAGGGCGACGGCGGAACTGCCGATGCCACCGCGACCGTGACCGTGGCCACTGCCGCCGCGCCCACTCCGCCTCCCACCGAATCCGGCATCGACGAAAACGCCTTCGAGCAGAACGTGAAGCCGGTTTTCTTCGATTACGACAGCTATGACATTCGTCCCGATGCTCAGACCACCATCCAGGCCGACGCCAACTTCCTCAACCAGCATACGGAGCTGAAGGTGGTCATCGGCGGATACTGCGACGAGCGCGGCTCCACGGAGTACAACCTGGCCCTGGGTGAGAATCGCGCCAACGCCGCCAAGCAGGCGCTGGTGACCGCGGGCATCAGCCCCGATCGCCTGCGCACCGTGAGCTACGGCAAGGAAAAACAGTTCTGCACCGACCACACCGAAGCCTGCTGGCAGCAGAACCGCCGCGCCCAGTTCACGCTCGACCAGTAACCACACTCCTTCTCCTCCAGCCATCCTGCCGCGCCTCAAAGTCGCCCGGCAGGATGGTCCTTCCCCGTGTCTCAGCGCACAACCTTACGATTACCCGCCCATCGGCTCCCGGTTCGCTGGCCAGGCAATCCTTCAGGGGCCGCCGGCCCGAGGCCCGGAACAGGGAAATATTCGAACTCCGCCTGGCCTGTGCTAGAACTGGTCTCGTAACATCGGCCCCGTCGGGGACCCCGGCGGGTCTCATCCGTTGGGATTGTGGCAGCGAGTTCAGGAGACCAGTTCCACGCTTCGCAGCGATGGCCAATTTCGAAAAAGCACCGGCAGAGGTTCAGGAGATTCTCTCCAGCCCGATCCAGCAGCTCGGCCTGAAGCTGGAAGGCTCTCCTCTGGAACGCTTCGTCCAGCAACTTTACAGGGAGCTGGCCGCCAAGGGACTGAACCGGTTCCGCCCCCGCTGCTACCTGACCGATGAGTGGGGTTGCCCGAACATGGAGCCGGTGATCGGAATTCCTTTCTACCTGGCCGATCCGAAACTGCAGCGCCTCGAATCGGAGATGAACGACATTGAAGACGCGCGGCAGATCATGATGTACATGCGCCACGAGGCCGGGCACGCATTCAATTACGCCTACCAGCTGTTTAAGACGCATGAATGGCGCGCCCTCTTCGGCCCCTTCCGGCGGGCTTACCGGGACAATTACAAACCGGTTCCTTTCTCGCGCCAGTTCGTGCGCCACATGGAGGGCTGGTACGCGCAAAAGCATCCCGATGAGGACTTCGCTGAGACCTTTGCGGTATGGATGACACCTCGTTCCAACTGGCGGAAGCGGTACAAAGGCTGGGGCGCGATGAAGAAGCTGCTCTACATGGATCGCGTGGGGCGCAGGCTCCGCGACGCCGACCCGGTGGTGGCCTACGGCGATACCGACATAACGGTCGACGAAATGGATGTGACGGTGGGCGAGTTTTATCAGCGCGCGCTCGATCAGCAGCTTATCCCTGGCGAGCTTCCCTTCGACACCGATCTGCGCGACATCTTCAACGCGTCGAAGCGGCGCAGGAACAATGTTCGCCCCGCGGTCGATGTTCTTCGCGAAAACCGCAAGGTCCTTGTCGACAAGGTGACGTACTGGACGGGCGTGCAGCGTCCGCTGGTGAAGAAGCTGGTGGAAACCATCGAAGCGAAAGTGAGCGACCTGGGGCTGCGTGCCGACATAAAATGTGAACGAGAATACTTAACCGAAGTCAGCGTGTATGCGACCGCCTTGGCAATGAACTACATTACTCGGGGCAAGTTCATTCTGCCCTGAGTGGCGTTTTTCATCCGCCATGGGCGGCGATGCATGCCGACCGAAAAAGCGCAGAGGCAAGATGCCGAACCTGAAGGTAACGATTCTGCACGACGTATGGGAGGAGGGCCCGCCGGAGCCGGAGCCGGAGCCGGTGAAGGCGCCGCGCGGCAAGAGCGGCAAACGCCGGAAGAAGAAAAAAGATCCGCTGCATGACCGTGAGGAGATCTTCGAGGCGTTGACCGAGCTCGGCCACGAGCCTTCTTATTACGTCCTCGACGGCAAAAACCAGTCGCTGCTGGCCCTGGCAAAATGCGGCGCCGACCTGGTCTTCAACCTCACCGAGTCCTACGCCGGCGACGACACGATGGACAAGAACATCGCGTCTTATCTGGAACTGCTGCACCTTCCCTATACCGGCAGTGGCCCGCAGGCTCTCTACCTTGCCCAGGACAAATCGATCGCTAAAAAGATCTTCGACTTTCACAGGATCAAGACCCCGGACTTCGCAACCTCGTATAAAGGCCGCACCGAACACTCGCATGACATCGAGTTTCCGCTGATCGTCAAGCCAGTCTCCGAAGATGGATCCATCGGCATCGATAGCGGCTCCCTGGTCGACAGCGTGAAAGAGCTGATGGAGCGCATCCACTACATCCACGAAGAATTCGACAGCCCGGCGCTCATTGAGGAGTTCATTGAAGGCCGCGAAATCTACGCCTCCATTCTTGGCAACGATAACCCCGAGGTTCTCCCCCTGATTGAGCTCGACCTCTCCAAACTGCCCAGGGGAACCCCGCGGATCGCCGGCCAGGACGTGAAGTTCGATCACGAGACGGAGGCCTACAAGGTGACCAAAGCCGCGCCGGCGGAAGACCTCGACGAGGAGACCGTCAAAAGACTTCAGGACACCGGGCTGGCCGCTTTTCGCGCCCTCGGTTTGCGGGACTATGCCCGCATCGACATGCGGCTGAACAAGAAAGGCGAGGTCTACGTCATCGAAGCCAATCCGAACCCCTGGCTCTCCAGCGTCGCGGAATTCACCATGGCCGCCAGGAAGGCCGGCTACTCGTACACGGACATGATCGATAAGCTGGTGGGAATGGCCCGGGCCCGGTCGCTGTAGTTCAAAGAAAAAATTGCGGGGCGGATTGCCGGCAAACGCTCACTACGGACCGCTGCGGACCTTTTTCCTGTAAACTGAAGATTCGCAAAATCCTCTTAGGAAATCACCATGTCGATCCATCCAGTCATGCAGCGCCTCGCCGAAAAACTGAACCGCACCGATTTGCCTCCCTTTGGGCCAGGCGACACGGTCCGCGTTCAGGTCCGCATCAAGGAAGGCGACAAAGAACGGCTCCAGGCGTTCGAGGGCGTCGTCATCGCCCGTAAAAACGGCCCGCAGGGCAGCTTCACCGTCCGCAAAATGAGCTTCGGCCAGGGCGTCGAGCGTATCTTCCCCTTCAACAGCAAGGTCATCGACAAGATCGAGAAGATCCGCTCCTCCAAAGTCCGCCGCGCCCGCCTCTTCTACCTCCGCGGACTCCGCGGAAAAGCCGCTCGCCTCAGGGAAGTCGACAGAGTCTAGCGCGTTGCCGATCGTTCGCTCGACTTTTGCCGGGTTTTCGCTGGTTTCTTCCCTGTTTTCCACGAGCACCGCTGCGGCGGCAGCGATAAACTCGCTCCATGGGCCAAATCATCGATTCGGGATTGACCGGTGAATTGATCCCGAAGCGCGGCCGCAGGAAACTTCCCGACGATGAGGTTTCCGCTGCCACGCGCAAGATGCGCATGCTGCGTTCGCTCGCCTGCGGCAACAAGTTCGAGAAGCTGGCGCGCGCTCTGGGCGCAACCATCGTCGCCGGCGTCGACGAAGTCGGTCGTGGCGCCCTCTTTGGCCCGGTTGTCGCAGCGGCCGTGATTCTTCCGCCGGATACAAGGATTCGCGGGCTGCGGGATTCCAAGCAGCT
>JASHPM010000535.1 GCA_030038115.1 Acidobacteriaceae bacterium
GGATCGATCCCGAGCACGTGCCGCATATCCTCAATCGCCTGTTTCGGATTGGCCTCGTCCATCTCCGTCAGGCCCAGGTTGTACCAGGTCCGCGGATTCTCAGGCGCCATCGCCGTCGCCTGCCGCAGTTCCTGTTCCGCCTCCGGCAGCTTCTGCAAATACAGCAGGGCGATTCCCTGGTTCAGCACCGGGATCGCCGACTTTGGATCGGCCGCATGCGCCTCCCCGAACTTCGCCGCCGCCTTCTCCGTCAGCTGCTGGTTCATCAGCGCCACGCCGATCCCGTTCAGCCGCGCGGCCTGGTTTATGTTTTCAGCCGTGTTTCGATTCTCAGCCGCGCGCAACGCCGTCAGCGTGCTCAACGCGCCGATGAGCACAATTCCCGGCACAGCATAGCGAACGAAACCAGGCGGGGCTTTGCGAATGGAAGTCAGAGGAGTTTTTTTGGATGGCATGTTTCGCCGTCCATTATATGGATCGGCCTGTTCCCTGTTCCCTGTTCCCTGTTCCCAGTTCCCTGTTCCTGGTTTAACCCCCGATGTGCACCATGCTGCGCGAAGGTTTCAGGAAGCCCGGCTCGCCGATGTGGTGGCGCGCTTCCTTCTGTTCAACTGTGCTGCGGATAAACCGCGCCATCTCCTCATCCGTGCCGCCGCGCTGCATCACGCCGTACAGATCGTGGTCGCTCTGCGAAAAGAGACACGTCCGGATCTTCCCGTCCGAGGTCAGCCGCACCCGGCTGCAGTGCCCGCAGAAAGCCTGCGTCACCGGCGCGATGATTCCAATCTCCCCCACTCCATCGTCGAACGTGTAGCGCACCGCCGTCTCGCTCGCTGTGTTCGGCGCCATGCGCTCGATCGGCCTGAAGCTCCCCAGCGCCTTCACAATTTCCGTCAGCGAAACCACCGACTCCGGGGTCCACAGCCGATCTTCCTCGAGCGGCATGAACTCGATGAAGCGCACGATCACACCCTCTTCGCGTGAAAACTGCGCGAATGGCACAATCTGATCCTCATTGAACCCGCGCAGCAGCACGCAGTTCACTTTCACCGGCGCAAGACCAGCCGCTTTCGCCGCGCGAACCCCCTTAATAACCCGCTCGTAGCTGCCTGGCACCCGTGTGATGCGCGCAAATTTATCCGCAACCACCGCATCCATGCTTACTGTAATGCGGCTCAGTCCCGCATCCCGCAGCGGCTCGGCCAGTTCCTCCAGCAGATGACCATTCGTCGTCAGCGCCAGGTCCAGCGGCGTGCTGTCCAGGGTCCGCAACTGGCTCAGCTCCCGCACCAAATCCGCCAATCCCTTGCGCAGCAGAGGCTCGCCTCCGGTCAGCCGGATCTTTTCAATGCCCAACCCAACGAACACCCGCGCGATGCGCAGGTAATCCTCAATCGGCAGCTCCGCATAAACCGCGCCTTCATTCCCGGTCCGGCAATAAACGCACTTGTAATTACAGCGGTCCGTAACCGAAATGCGCAGATCGGTAATTGCCCGACCGTGTTTGTCCCTCAGCCGTTCAGGCCTCGCTGCATCGGTGTTCCGGATGGAGTCAAGGACGGTTGCCATGTCTTACTACTGTATTGGATGCGACCGTTCGTCGTCAGCTTCAGCCGCGGAGGTTCCCGGGACCGGCTTCCCACCGGCACGCGCGTGCCTCCATGCGTGGAAACGCCGGTCGCACATCAGGCATCGATAGGCCCTCATGCCGATCAGGCGAAACGGCAGATCATACCACCGCGCGCGCGAACGCCGCAGCCCATCCCCGTCATGACATTCTGGGCACATTAACGCTTGCGAAGCCACGAGAGACTACCTTCCTGTCTCCGCTTCCTCGGAGAGCCAATCCGCTTCGCCGGGGCGAACATCGCGTCGCCCGCGCTCGTTGGAAACTGCACATCCTGCGATTCGCCTCAGCGGAAAGCTGAGGTGAGTCGGGAAAACCCAGCCAACGCAGGATAAGAACCAGGGCATCTCTCACGAAACTGGTGTCACTATCTTACGACGAAATGAATCCGTACATGCGAGCCCCACAAATCTCTCTTACATCCCGTCGTAATTCGGCCCTCCGCCGCCCTCGGGAGGAACCCACGTGATGATCTGGTATGGATCCATAATGTCGCACGTCTTGCAGTGAACGCAGTTCGTGAAATTGATCCGCAGTTCTTTCGTCGAACCATCGCTGCCGCCATCCGTTCCGGCACCCTCGGCGCGCGGGGTGTCGGCTCGCTGGGGCTGTTCCACCATCTCGTAAACCGCCGCCGGACAAAAATACTGGCACGGATTCCCATACTCCTTCGTGCACCGGCTGCTGCAGATACTCAAATCCTCCACCACCAGGTGAACCGGCTGATCCTCATCGTGCCTCGTTCCCGAATGAAAAACATCCGTCAGCCGGTCAAACGTCAGCTTTCCGTCCCCCTTCGCATTGCCCACCATAGGCGCCCGCTTCGCAAGCGCCGGCCCCAGTTCATCCACACGCTCCATCCGCGTGTAACCCGCGCCATTCTTCGCGTCCGGCCCCAGGTTTCCCCCGCGCCTCACCTGCTGGATGCCGGCCCTGACCATCCCTCCCAGCAACCCGTGCTCAAATCCCTGGTGAAAATTCCTTACCGGCCACAGCTCCTCGCGAATCCAGCTCGCATCCACCGCCGCCTTGTACTCCCTCAGCCTGTCAGCCGAGCTGTCGCCGGAAACCAGCGCATCGAACGCCGCCTCCGCCGCCAGCATGCCGCTCTTGATCGCCAGATGTATCCCCTTCAGCCGTTGCGAATTCAAAAAACTCGCCGAGTCCCCCAGCAGCATCCACCCATTGCCATAGATCCGCGGCATCGTCAGCCATCCCCCGTACGGGAGGCTCTTCGCGCCGTAGCGGATCATCTTCCCGCCCTCCAGAATCCGCCGCGCCAATTTGTGCTCCTTAAAACTCTGGAACACATGATGAGGATCGGTCCGCGGATCCTGATAATCCAGTCCCGTCACGTAGCCCACTGACACCAGCGTGTCGCTGATCCCGTACACCCAGGCGCCGCCATACTCGCGGCTCGTCAGTGGATACCCGAGCGTGTAGATCACCTCGCCCTTCGCCACCCGCCCCGCCGGAATCTCCCACAGCTCCTTGATCCCCACGCCATACGTTTGCGCGTGCTCCAAATCTTCGAGGCCCAGCTTGCTGATCAGCTCCTTCGCCAGACTGCCTCGCGTTCCCTCCGCCAGAATCGTGACCTTCGCCCGCAATTCGTATCCCGGCTCGAAATTCCCCTTCGGCCGCCCCTCCTTGTCGACGCCCTTATCGTCGGTCTGCACTCCGAGCACGCGAGCGGTTTCCACGTCCTTACTTTCGTTAGCCCATAGCAATTCCGACCCCGCAAACCCTGTAAACACCGTGATGCCGGCTTGCTCGACCTTCTGCCCCATCCACTTCACAAACTTGTTCAGCGAGATCACATAATTCCCGTGGTCCCGCAGCGGCGGCGGCACAATCGGCGCCTTATACCGCCCGCTCCTCGTCAGGAACCACACCGACTCCTTCGTGACCTCAGCGTCCAGCGGCGCTTCCTTCTCGAATCCCGGCAGCAACTCCCGCATCGACCTTGGATCGAGCAGCCCTCCCGACAAACAGTGCTGCCCCACCTCGCGCGACTTCTCCAGCACGCAGATGTTTTCCTTCGAAAGCAGCTCGTCGACACCCGATGCATTGTGCGCATCGATCAGCTGCGCCAGCCGCAGCGCACACGCCATCCCCGCCGGCCCTCCGCCGACGATCACCACGTCCGCTTCCATCTGCGGGCGCTCGATTCCTTCGATTGGCTTACGAAAAACAGTCATAACGGACCGACTATCTTAGCAGTCGGATCACGTCGCTGGCTCCTCGGCAACCGGCACCATCGCGCCCGCCATCATCGCCCGAGCTCGATGCTCTCCGTATCGATGAATGACCGTGATCAACCCCGCCGCCCCAACCACCGGAACCGCTATGGTCAGCAATCCCCGCTGAAAGCCACCCGTCAGGTCAATCGAAATTCCCATCCAGTATGGTCCGACAAATCCGCCCAGGATCCCGATCATGTTGATCGCCGCGATGCCTGCCGCCGCCGACCGGCCTCGCAAAAAGCCCGAAGGAATCGTCCACAGCGGCGCCTGCATTGCCGTAAATCCCATCACCATGAGCACCAGCGCGGGCAGCACCACCACCGGCCGCACCGACGATCCTGCCGCGACATAACCCACCGCCATGACGAACAACGGAACAATAATGTGCCGATACCGCTCGCCGGTCCGGTCTGAGTGTGTTCCGTTCGCCAGCATCGCCAGCGCGCCGAGGACGCCCAGCACCGCGATAATCATCCCCACCCGCGTCGTGCTCAGCCCCGTTACTCGCTGCACCAGCGCCGGCGCAGAAAACGTGTAGGCGTAATTTGCCAGCAGCACGCAGCAGAACAACCCGCCCAGCAGCCAAACGCGCGGATCGCCGAAGGCCCGCGCCGCATCGTGGCTTCCATGCGCCGCTTCGCCTGGCTCGTCCTCGAGCTTGCGCAGAATCCAGGCTCGTTCCGCATCCGTCAGCCACCCCGCTTTTGCCGGACCATCCGGCAGCCCCAGGAAAAACACGGCGCTCATCACCACCGCCGGAACGCCTTCGAGCAGCAGCAGCCACTGCCATCCAGCCAGTCCCGCACGGCCATCCAGATGCAGCAGCCAACCGGCCAGCGCGCCCATCACCGTCGAGCTCAGCGGATAGGCGATGTAAAACCGGCTCACCGCCTTCGATCGCTCCCCGGCGGGAAACCACTGCGTCAGATAAAAAATCACGCCTGGGAAAAACCCTGCCTCGGCAATGCCCAGCAGCAGCCGCATCACGCAAAATTGCACAGGAGTCCGCACAAAAATCATGGCCATCGACAGCAGGCCCCACGTCACCATGATGCGGGCCAGCCAGCGCCGCGCTCCAAACCGCACCAGCAGCAGGTTCGACGGAATCTCGCACGCCGCGTAGCTCAGAAAGAACAGCCCCGCGCCCAGCCCAAAAATCGTGGCGGAAAAATGGAGCTGCTTGTTCATCTGCAGCGCGGCAAAACTCACGTTCACGCGGTCCATGTAGGCGATGCCGTAGCCGACGCCGATCATCGGCAGCAGCCGCACGCTGGCCTTGCGCAGCGCCGAGCGGCCAATCGCCTCCTCGGTCGGCGGAAGCACCACCGCCATCCCCGAAGATTCGGGTTTTCGTGCTGCCTGGCTTTTCTGCATAGAGCGCGCTGAGGTTGGCCGAGTATAGCACCGGAGCACAACACCACGGATGACGCGAAGCGGCTACAGGCACACGTCTTCGGGCTACAGGCACACCGAGCTCCCAGCTACTGGCTGCCTTTCGCTTTTTTAATCTCTTCCGTCAGCGCTGGCACCACCTGAAACAAATCCCCCACCACCGCCACATCCGCAATCTCGAAAATCGGCGCTTCCGGGTCCTTATTCACTGCCACAATCGTGCGCGCGCCCTTCATTCCCACAATGTGCTGGATCGCCCCGCTCACCCCCAGCGCGATATACAGCTTCGGCGCCACCGTCTGCCCTGACGACCCAATCTGCCGCTCCAGCGGCAGCCATCCGTTGTCGCATATGGGACGCGACGCCGCCACTTCCCCGCCCAGCACCGCTGCCAGATTCTCCGCCAGCGCCAGGTTTTTCTGCTCCTTAATCCCGCGACCTACCGCGACGATCACCTCCGCCTGCGACAAATCGACCGTCTGCTTCGCTTCCTGGAACACTTCATGCGGCGTCACCCGCGCCGGCGCATCTGCAACCGCCGCTGTTACATTTTCCACCGGCGCCGACCCATTCTCCGCCTGATCCCCGCGAAACGCCCCAATCTGTACCGTCGCCATCCACGGCGCATCCCCGCCAAACGACACATCGGCCGTAAACTTCCCCTGAAACATCTGCCGCGTGAACTTGAGCGCGCCGCCTTCGAACTTGTACCCCGTCGCATCCGAGATCAGCGTCCGATCCAGCCCCAGCGCCAGCCGCGGCGCAAAGTCCCGCACCTGATACGTGTGCGGAAACAGCACTACCTTCGACTGCTTCTCGACGATGAACGCCTTCAGCGCATGCACATATGCATCCGACGTGTATGCTTTCAGCGCCTCTGCTTCCAGCGCATAGACCTTGCCGACCGCTTTTGTCGCCAGTTCCTGCGCCAGCGCCGCAACGCCCTGGCCCGGTAGCACTACTTCGACCGCCCAGCCTGTCTCTTTCGCAATCGCCTGCGCCGCGGCGATCGTCTCAAACGAGGCGCGGTTCAGTTTCCCCTCGCGCTGCTCCGCAACCACAAGAATCATGTCCGCCATACACACATTAGGGGAGCCGCGGCTCCCCTTCACCTTCCCTGTTGGCCACCGGCTGCCAGCTCCCTGGCTGCCGGCTGTCTTTCTCAATATTCGTGGAGCTTCCCGCGCCGCAGATAGGTCCCGTAAATCCCGAACACCACCGCCACCACACCGCACAGCACGTTGTAATAGAACATCGGATGCACCCAGCCCGGCGAATAGGTCACGTCCTGCCCCGTCCACACCAGCAGCAGCACCGCGAAGAACGCGAACTGCCCCGAGAGCACCTGAAAAACCAGTCCCCACTGGCGCCGCTTGTCCAGCGCAGCCACCTGCGCCGGGCTCATGTTCCGTTCTTCCTCGGGGATGTTCATGTTGGGCATCTTCGCTTCTCTCTCCTTCTTTAGCGCCGGTGCTTTCGAATCAATTCATCATCGAGCAGGGATCACTGCGAATTCTCCGTCAGATTACCAAACTGGAAGCCACTCGCGCACCCTGGGCCCGCAGGCGATCCCGTTCCCTGTTCCCTGCCTTTAGATCGCTCTCGCTTCGTTCTTCAGATACTCCACCACCTGTTTTGCCGCCTCGCCCGCCGGAGCCTCAATTTTCCGCGTCTTCTTCTGGCTCCCCGGCACATACAGCCGCTCAATCTTCTGCACGTGTTTCGAAAGCTTCCCCTCGACCTCCGCCCACGTCACCTTGCGCATCGGCTTCATCTTCGCCTGTTTGATGCCGATCAGCGTCGCGTATCGGAGTTTGTTGATCCCGCTCTGGATCGTCAGCACCGCCGGCATGGTCATCTCGATGTGCTGATAATGCCCCGCCTCCAGCTCCCGCTTCAGCTTCAGCCCCGCGTCGGTCTTCTCAATCCCGATAATGATCGTCGCATGCGGAACCCCCAGGATCTCCGCCAGCAGCACGCCCGTCTGCGCCGCCCCGAAGTCGTCGGACTGCAACCCCGTTACGATCAGATCGAAGTTCTCGCCTGCAATCGCTGCCGCAATCGCCCGCGCCGTATTCGCCGCATCCATCTGCGCAAAGCGGTCGTCCTCCAGATGAATCGCCCGATCCGCGCCTTTCGCCAGCGCCTCCCGCAGCACCTGCTGCGCCCGCGCCGGACCCGCCGTAATCGCCGCCACTTCCCCGCCGTGCTTTTCCTTCTGGCGCAGCGCTTCTTCCAGCGCGTAAGCGTCGGGCTCGTTCGTCTCCCATGAGACGTCGTCCCGAATCCACGTTCCCGCCTCGTTCAGCCGCAGCGGCGCATCCTTCTGCGGAACCTGTTTGATGCAAACCAGAATCTTCATGGCCACCGCAAAGTATAGCGAACCAGGCCGCACCCCGAAACAGAAGCCGCCCCGAACATATGGTTTCGAGGCGGCCGGTTTCCCTTTTCGCTGCGCTACAACTGCGGCGGCACGGTCAGCTTCTTTCTCGGCGCCGCCTGCGTGCCCGGCGCAGGCTGCGTGTCGCCCACGATGCTGTCGTCCGGATTCGGAGTCGCATTCGGAGTCGCATTCGCATTCGCATCGGCCATCGACGTCAACTCCGACTGCCTGTACTTCGGCGCGCTCACGTATCCGTGAATGTGATCCCTGGTGATGTCGTTGATCACAATCTGAATTGGCTGCTCGCTGTCGGATTGGTAGTACATCACCGGCTGGTCCAGGTTGACGTGCTTCTGGATGAGATTGCGATCCTCCACCATCAGCTGCAGGTCGGCAAACTGGTGCTTCGTGTCGGCCTTGCGCAGGCTGATGCTGATCGGCCCTTCGTGCTGGAACTGCTTCGACTTCTGAATGTCGAACTCGACGTAGTTGCGCTCACCTTTCTTCTCCAGCACCACGAGCTCGTCGTGCGTTTTCGCGATCGACCCGGTCAACTGCGTCGCCGTGTTCGTCAGGTCGCCGCGCGTTTCCTCGATCTCCTTCCCCTGCGCGTCCAGCTGCGCTTGCATCCGGGTCAGCCGCCGGTCCGTCGCACGGCTGGCTCGTGGCCTGGCTGCGCGGTTAGGTGCCGCCACGGGCGCCGGTTGCGCGGCGGCTTGTTGCTGTTCGGCAGCTTGCGCCTGAGCTGCCAGCGCATTCACTTTGGCTGTCAAATCGCTCAGTTGGCCGCGTGTCGAGCTCAGTTCCGCCTTCACCTGCTGATTCTGTGCCGCCAGATTCTGTGCTGCATGGTGTTCGTGAACGGCATAACCCACGCCGCCCGCGGCAACCACAACTGCCGCCACCAGAGGGACCACCAACTTCACCACCGGGGAAACCGTATCGATCGGGGAGTCTTCCATCGAGTGCCTCCAAAATAGACAAAAGTCCTTGCCCTTCTGCAAGCACGCTCCGTTCCATCGTTACCAGGAAGTAATTAGCTGATTTTTCAGAATTTGCCGCTATCCAGGCGCTCCAGCCACCGGAGTAGAAATTCCCAGCCTCGGGAAAATCTTGCTCCATCGGCGTCCAACGTCGCATCGGAGCGTCCCACCGGCCAGCTCCTGGTTCTGCGCTCAGCGCGAGGTTCCTGGTTTTGCGCGAAGCGCACCCGCCTGGACGGCCAGTCCCGGCCAGTCCCGGCCAGTCCCCCGCATCCTATATCCTTAGAAGTATCCCTGCTTCATTGAGCACTGCATGATCTCCGTAAGCAACGTCACCATGCGCTACGGCGCTAAAGTTCTGTTCGAAGACGTCACCACCAGCTTCACGCCCGGCCGCCGCTACGGCCTCACCGGCCCCAATGGCGCCGGCAAAACCACCTTCATGAAGATCCTGGCCGGCGATCTGGACGCGCAGAAGGGCGTCGTCGTTCGCCCCCGCAAGCTCTCCGTCCTCAGCCAGGATCAGTTCGCCTTCGACGCCTTCCGCGTCCTCGACACCGTCATCATGGGCAACAAAGGCCTCTGGCTCGCTCTCGCAGAGCGCGATCGCGTCTACTCCAAACCCGAGCTCACCGACGAAGACGGCATCCGCCTCGCTGAGCTCGAAGCTGTCGTTGGCGAAGAAGACGGCTACACCGCCGAATCCGACGCCGCCATCCTTCTTGAGGGCCTCGACATCCCCGACGATCTCCACGAGCGCAAAATGTCAGAGCTCCAGGGCGGCCAAAAGGTGCGCGTGCTCCTCGCCCAGGCCTTATTCGGCAAGCCCCAGGCCCTCCTCCTCGACGAGCCCACCAACTACCTCGACCTCGACTCCATCCACTGGCTCCAGGACTTCCTCACCCGCTTCGAAGGCACCCTCATCACCATCTCCCACGACCGCCACTTCCTCAACAGCGTCTGCACCCACATCGCCGACATCGATTACCAGACCATCATCACCTACACCGGCGGCTACGATGACATGGTCCTCGCCAAAACCCAAATTCGCTCTCGCCTCGAAGCCGAGAACGCCCAGCGCGAGAAAAAAATCGCGCAGCTGAACGAATTCATCGCCCGCTTTTCCGCCGGAACCCGCTCCTCCCAGGTCACCAGCCGCAAAAAGGAAGTCGAACGGTTACAAGTTACCGAGCTGGCCCGCTCCAACATCGCGCGCCCTTACATTCGCTTCGACCAGAACCGTCCGTCCGGCAAATACGTCCTCGAAATCGAAGGCCTGCGCAAAACTTATGCCGACTTCACCGGGGCCCCCGGCGAGCTTGGTCGCCGGGGTGGTCTCGTCGTCATCGATGGCTTCAGCGCCGGCATTATGCGTGGCGAAAAAGTCGGCCTCATGGGCCGCAACGCCCAGGGCAAGACCACCATGCTCAAGTCGCTGTTGGCCAATCAGCCCGGCCTCGCCGAGCCTGGCTTCACCCTCGACGCCGGCAACGTCAAGTGGGGCCATGAAGTTCAAATAGGATACTTCCCCCAGGACACCACCGGCGTCATCGAACCCGGCATCACCGTTGTCGACTGGCTCCGCCAGTTCGACTCGAAAGCCACCACCGAAGATATTCGCGGCATCCTCGGCCAGATGCTTTTCCGCGGCGAAGAAGGCCTCAAACCCACCGCCGCGCTCTCCGGCGGCGAAGCCGCGCGCCTGCTCTTCTGCAAGCTCATGCTGCTCAAGCCCAACCTGCTCATTCTCGACGAGCCCACCAATCACCTCGACCTCGAGGCCATCAACGCCCTCAATATCGCGCTCCAGCGCTACGACGGCACGGTCCTCCTCGTCACCCACGACCACGACCTCCTCGACGAAGTCGCCACCCGCATCTGGCACTTCGGTCAGGGCGTCATCGAAGACTTCAAAGGCCCCTACGAGGAGTATCAGCAAGCCACTGCGGCGGCCCGGTGACCGCTGGTTGTCACTGAAATACGGTTCACCCCCGCCCCAACGCGTTAATGTCCCTGACCTCCAGGACCTGCTTCGGATAACCCTGCAGCACGCAGTGGATCATCGCCAGCCCCACGTCCCGCAGCGTGCTTACCTGATTGGGCAGCACTACGCGCACTACCGGATACAACCAGCCCAGCATCTTATAAACAGTCGGCAGATTCTTCTGTCCCGGCATTGCCTGCATAAACCCCGGGCGGAAGTTATAAACCGCCTTGAATCCGGCCCGCGTCAGCGCATTCTCCGTCCTGCCCTTCACCCGCGCCCACATCACGCGCCCTTTTTCCGTGCTGTCCGTCATTGCCCCTGACACATAAACAAAGACCATCCCCGGATTCAGCTTCACCAGCGTCTCCGCAAAATGCAGCGTCATGTCGTAGGTGATCCGCGTGTACTCCGCCTCGCTTTTGCCCACCGAACTCACTCCGGCGCAAAAGAAGCAGGCATCGTATCCGCTCAGCTGCCCCGCAGCCGCATCCAGCTGCATAAAATCCGGAACGATACATTCC